>JAISTZ010000096.1 GCA_031272345.1 Spirochaetaceae bacterium
TGCCCATCGTGGCCCTCACGGCCAACGCCCTCACCAGGGGCGCGGCGGACCTGTTCAAGAAAAGCGGCTTTAACGGGGCCCTCTCCAAACCCATAGACGTGCTCAGGCTCGACGCGGCCCTCAATCGCTTTATCCGGGACAGGCAGAGCGCCGAAACCCTAAAGAAAGCCTCCGAACTGGGGGGGGCGCAAACCGCGGCCGCTCCGGCCCCTTCCCCCGCCGGGGACTCCGGGGGGCTTTCCATCCAGGGGGTGGACGTCCCCAGGGGAATCGCCCAGTATTCCAGCCCGGAGATCTTCCAGGGGATTCTCCGCTCCTACGCGGCCCACACGCCGGGACTCCTGGAAAAACTCCGCGCCCTGTCCCCGGAGACCCTCGGGGACTACACAATCACCGTGCACGGCTTAAAGAGCGCCAGTTACGGGATCTTCGCCCAATCCATCGGGGAGCGGGCGGAGGAGCTGGAGGCCCTTTCCAGGGCCGGGAAGTACGATGAGGCCGCTTCCAGGAACGCCGCCTTCATCCGGGACACGGAGGCCCTCATCTCCGGCATCCGGGGGGCCCTTCCCTCAGGGGACGCTCCGGCGGGGAAGCCCCCCAGGGACCGAATCCCCCGGGAGGAACTGGCGGCGGTGTTTGAGGCGGCCAGGCGCTTCAAGACCATGGAACTGGAAAAGGCGGTGGCGGCCCTGGGGAAATTTTCCTACACCAGCCGGGCCGACGGAGACCTCGCCGCCTGGCTCGCCGAGCAGACCGAAAACCTCGAATACGACGCTATCTGCGGGCGTTTGGGAGAACTGCTGTGAGCCCCCTCTACCCCCCCTACCCCAGGTCCATCGAAGCGCGGTACGGCCCGGTCCGGCGGGCCCGGTTCTGTTACCTCTACACCGCCGGAGGAAAGCGCCTGACGGACCTCTACCAGGAGGCGGGCCGGGGGATCCTCGGATGGGGAGCCGGAAGCGGAGGACGGGCCCTCAAGAACGCCCTCAGCCGGGGGGCCAACGGGTCCTTCGGGAACCTGGCGGAGGAGGCCCGCCTCCGGAAGGCGGTATCCGCCCTCATTCCGGGGACCGCCGTTTCGGGCTGGTACACCGGGGAGCGGGCCGCGTCCCTCCTTGGGGGGGCCTTCCAGCCCGGCGGCCCTCCGTGGCGGCTCTGGCGGCCCTGGGCGGCGGCGCCGGCGGAATCTCCTGCCGTGTTCCTCCCTCCCCTCCCCCTTGCCCGGGATCTGGTGATTGGGGCGGGACGGGACGGGGCGGACCTGCCGGAAGAATCCTCCCTGCTCCCGCCGCCGGTTCTCAGGGCACTCACCCGGAGCCTCTACGACCTTGCCTCGGAGCTCCCCAAACGGGGGGAAGCCGGGTGGTCCCTCTACGACGGGGTGATCCTGCGCTTCTGGAAGCGGGAGGGGCCCTACCTCTTTCCAAAGGTGCCCCCCAGGGACTACGGGGACTTTGCGGAGACCTGCCTGGAGAGGGGCCTCGTGATTTCCCCCTCCTACGGCATCCCCTCGATCGTGCCCTGGCAGGCGAATCCCGGGGATTTTTCCGCCCTGGCAAAGCTTTAGTCCCGTGGGTGTTGACCGGACGTCTACCGTCCGGTATAGTGTCCCCATGGACGGAAGTTCCTCAAAAGAAAGAATCGCCCGGATTGCCCTGGGTCTTTTTGCCCGGAAGGGGTTCGAGTCCGTTGGGGTGAAGGAGATAGCGGAAAAATCCGGCCTCACCAAGCCGTCACTCTACCATCACTTCGGGAGCAAGGAGGGGCTCCTGGAGGCGGTCCTCTGGGAGGATGGGCGGAAGCTGCTCGACCTTACGGAGAAAGCCGCGGAGTACCGCCGCGACATCACCGGGAACCTGCACCGGCTCTTCGGGGAGACCCTGGATTTCAGCCTGGAACACCGGGATTTTTTCCGCCTGGCCCTGCGGCTCTTCGCGTCGGCCCCGGAAACACCGGGGTACAAAACCGGCGCGGCCCTGCGGCACAAACTGACGGGCATATACCGGGGACTCTTTGCGGCGGCGACCCCTGACCACGGGAACATGCGCGGCAGGGAGGCCATGTACGCCGAAACCTTCTGGGGGCTCATCGCCGCCTGCGCGGCCCTGGGCATGAACGGGGACGCCGCCTTTGACGAAACCACCCGGCGCAGGATAGTCCACCAGTACATGCACGGGATTTTTTCCTAGCAAAGGCCGACGCTAAGCCGGGGAACTCCTAAGCGTTCACCCGCTCCACGTATTCGTTGGTTTCCGTGTTCACGAGGATTTTTTCGTCCTGCTTGATGAACAGGGGGACCCGCACGGTGAGCCCCGTGTCCGTGACGATGGGCTTGGTGGCCCCGGAAACCGTGTCGCCCTTGATGTAGTTCTCGCTTTCCGCCACGGTGAAGACCATCTTCTGGGGCACCTTTACGTCGATCGGCTCGTTTTCCCAGATCACGATGGGATAGACCTCCCCTTCCTTGAGATAGAACTTGAGGTTTTCGTTGAGGGACTCCGGAACCGTGACGCTCTCGAAGGTCTCGGAATCCATGAACACGTAGTTTTCCCCGTCGTCGTACTGGTACTGGCAGTCCAGGGTGTTCACCTCCGCGTCTTCCACCATATCCGCGGTCTTGATGGTCTGGGTGAGCACCGCCCCGTCCTTGAGGTTCTTCATCTTGACTCTGGCAAAGGCGCTGCCCTTGCCGGGGTTGACGAACTCCCGCTCCACCACCAGGTAGGGAGCGTTTTTAATGAGCAACACGGTGCCTTTTCCTATATCGCCGCCTCTAATCATGTTTCTTCCTCACAGTTGTATATTTTTTTGCTTGCGCCGGATGATTATACCGGAAAAGGAGAAAAACATCAATACGTGGGGCGGGGTATTCGGGAATTTTGCGTTTAACCTTCGCCTCCTAATCCGTAATGGTCCCGTTGTCCGCTTGAATAGTCACGCTGCCGCCCGCAATGGACGACGCCGTGTTGGAGGAGCAGATGACCGTGCCGCTGGAGGCTATGGAGAGGGTCTGGTTGTTCAATTTTAAGGTCCAGCCGTCGGGTATCCGCAGGGTGACTCCCGGGTGGATGGTGAGGGGGGCGTTCAGGATGATGGCGCTCGTTTCAGCATCGAAAGTCCACTCGCCGCCGCAGACCACCAGGTCGGAATGGTCGTCCTCGCTGAAACCCGCGGGGACGTTGCCCACGAACACCACCGCTGTTGAATCCTTGGGGTATACGAGGGATTCAATAGCGTGCGGAGCTATGACGACGCCCCCCCTGGCGGTGAGGGTTCCGTCGATGTCGTTGCGGCCGCCGTTGATGGCATAATAGTGGTCATTCTGCGCGACGAGTACGCCCCCCAGCATGGTAACGCTGCCCTGGACGGCCGGCGACGTGATGCCGGTGTACCACAGGAGCCCGTCTCCCTGGGCAAAGAAGGTCCCCTCGGTGCTGCGGCTGCTCGCGTCGGTGCCCGCATTGTCGCTTGAGGCGCTGTCGATGATCGTTTCAGGCGCGGCGATCAGCGCGGAAGACCAGTGCCAATCGTCAGTGCCGCCCGCGTAACTCGTCCCTTCGAGGAGCAGCGTCAACTGGGCCGCCTGGGATGCGAAGATACCGCCATAGACAGTAAGGTTGTAATGGGGGTGAAATATCAGGTTAAGGCTGTTGAGCCGCAGATTCACCCTCGCGCCTGATTCCGCCACGACGCTTACCGGCGCGCCTGATTCCGCCACGACGCTTACCGGCGCGGGGCCGCCTGTCAAGGTTAAGTTGGCGCCGTCTTGCAGGATGACGGAACCGCCCAGGTAGGTCGTTCCAAAAATCTCGTACACTTCGCCTGGCTCGTAGTACCACTTCGGCCCTGAAGACCCACGGCTCTCTATATTGACCGTCAGCCACTGGGCCCAGAACTCCAGGGGGTCTTCCGCGGTGTCCGCGGGAACCTCCCTTACCGGACTCCCATCGAACTTGGCGTTGTCATACCAGCCGATGAAGGTGTGGTCCGTAAACGTCGGCGTGGGCAGGGTGTAGGACTCGCTGGGCCGGAACCATTCCTTGCTTTCGCCGCTCACCCCATTCAGGCTGCCCCCGTTCAGGTGGTAGGTAACTGCCAGGGAATCTATGACTCCGCTTCCGTCGACCTCCCCGGTGACTATGCCATCATTGGTGATGGTTCCGTTGTTGGTGAGGAGGTTGCCCGTATTCAGAGTCCAGCCCTCGGGCACCGACAGGTTTGCGCCTTCCGGGATGGTGAGGGGGACGTTCAGGGTGATCGTGCCGTCGGTGACACTGATGGTTATCCCAGAGCCGACAACAACCGGGCCGTCGCCGATGATGACCTCCCCCTCCTGGGCCTCCCCGGAGCCGCCGCCGATCGCCGCGGGATCCTCGGTTTCTCCCCTGCCTCTGGCCCCGGCTTGGGCAAATACCGTGCCGGCGGAAATCCTGATGACTCCGCCTTCGCCGCACCAGCCGCCGCCGATGCCCGCAGAGCCTTCGGCGCCCTTCGCGATGACCACGCCGCCCGATATGGTGACCTCCCCTCCATCGCCGGCAAAACCGCCGCCGATGCCCGCGCCGTTGTCCCCCCCGTTAGAGGCGACTGTTCCGCCCTGGATGGCGATGACGCCGCCGTCTTCTTGCATGTTGCCGCCGATACCGCCGTCGACCTTCAGGGTTCCGTCGTTATCGCTGTCGATATTCAAGGTCCGTCCGGCGGGGACGTGTATCCCCGATGCGGTGGCGCCGCTCTTCAGGCTATTTGTTCCGGAAAGGACCAGGGTTACCTCCGCGCCGTCCCCCAGGTCGAGGGCGTTGGCGCCGGACGTTGCACTCAGGTCGATTGACACGCCGTCCAGGGTTACCTCCGCCTTTGCGCCTGGAGCTGCCGCAAGACGCTCCTTCGCCGTAACGCCCTTGACGGTGACGACCGCGCCGTCCTGTAAGGTAATCACCCCGCCGGCGCTGTTATAGGACCAGCCCTGGCCTGTAACGATGAGGCCCTTCGGCTGCGCGGGGGCGGGCGTATTCTTCTGCAAGTCATCAAGGTAATCTTTTATGGTATAGGGGTCGTCGCACCCCGCAATCAGGACCGATGCCAGAAGCAGGGCTCCCAGGGCAAAAAAAACAACCCACGTTTTTCTTTTTACGCTCATGTCGACCTCCCTAACAAAATATCCGCCCTTTGCTCCACAACTATACCAACAAAAGCGGACGAAGCTACATAACCATATCATTAAAAAGGGAATATGTCAAGTAAATTTATACAATTTTGATTCCATTTTTATAAAATATGCCATTGCAGCGCGGTATTGCGCCGGGGACACGCTTTTCCGTATAATAAAACAATGATTGCCGTATTTGTAAACTGCGCGGTCGTTATCCTGGGCTCCATCCTGGGGGTGCTCTTTTCCCGGAAAATCAGCGACCCCCTGTCGGAGGTGATTTCCACTGCCGCCGGGGTGATTTCCATCGTCATCGGGATCAAGATGGCCCTGGGGTTCTCCAACATCGTGTTCCTTACCCTGTCGATGATTCTGGGCGGATTGACGGGCACGGCGGCGGACATCGACGGGCGGATTCACGGATTCGGGGGCCTCCTGGAGAAGGTCTTCTTCCGCCGCCGCGGGCAGGAGCTCCCGGTCACCGGATCCGGGGGTGACGCCCCGGGCAGGGGCAGGAAGGACTTTCCCCGGGCATTTCTGAACGGGTCGGTGCTTTTCTGCGTGGGGGCCATGTCGATCATCGGGTCGCTCCAGGCGGGAATCCAGCGGGACTACACGATTATCCTTACCAAGTCCGTCCTGGACGGCTTCATGGCGGTGGTGTTCTCCGCGGCCCTGGGAATCGGCACGGCATTTTCGGCGATCACGATTCTCGTCTATCAGGGGCTCCTCACCCTCTTTGCGTCGGCGATCTCCCGGTTCATGACGGACGAGATGCTGGGGGAAATCTCCGCCGCCGGGGGCGTCCTGGTGCTCATGATCGGATTGGGCCTTGCCGGGGTGCGGCAGATAAAAACCGCCAACTACCTCCCGGCGCTCGTGTTCATCGCCCTCTTCGTGCTCCTGGGCCCCTATTTGCCGAAAATTTCGTAACCACCGGCCCGGGAGCGCATGAGCGCGCCCCCTTGCACGGTTTTAGGCCACGTAGTCCTCCAGCCGGGCGAGCCTTCGGGGGTGCCTGAGCCGGGAAATCGCGCTCTTTTCTATCTGCCGGATCCGTTCTTTTGTCAGGTTGAATTCGTCACCCACTTCCTTGAGGGACATGGCCTTATTCCCGTCAAGGCCGTACCGGAGCTTGAGCACCCCCGCTTCCTTGGGGGAAAGGGTGGACAGGATTCCGTCGATGTCCTCCCGCATGGACGAGTGGACCACGAAGTCCTCGGGGGTCTCGTAGCGGTCGTCCTCCAGGAAGTCCCCGATGAGGGCGCTTTCCTGCTCCGTGGGCCGGGCCGCCGCGTCCAGGGAGACCATGTCCTTGGTGATGGCCAGCATGTCCCGCACGTGCTCGGAGGTCATGCCCAGCATATCGGCGATTTCGGTGATTTCCTCTTCCTCGCTCTTGCTGCCGAGAATCATCTTCCGGGCCCGCTCGATGCGGACAAATTCATTCGCCCGGTTGAGGGGGAGCCGGATCATCCGGGATTTTTCGCAGATCGCCTTGAGGATGGCCTGGCGTATCCACCAGACCGCATAAGAAATGAAGTGATAGCCCTTGGTGACGTCGAACCGCTCGATGGCGGTCATGAGCCCCACGTTCCCCTCCCCGATGAGGTCCAGCAGATCAAGGCCGTGATTCTGGTATTTTTT
>JAISTZ010000113.1 GCA_031272345.1 Spirochaetaceae bacterium
TTAATCCACTCGTCCACGTTCTGGGGGGTGATGAAGTCGATGCCCGTATCTACGACAGCGGGAATCTTCACGCCCATGGAAGCCTGCCACAGCATGAGCACCGTCATGGAGCCCTGGACACGGGGAACCGTGCAGGAAGAGGCCTGCATCACGCCCTCTTTGATAAGGGTGAGCATTTCGATCTGGTTTTCGAGACCCACGAGCTTGATCTTTCCAACCTTGCCCGCTTCTTTTATGGCGTTGCCGATGCCGATGGGGGCGGCCGCGTCGCAGCAGACAAAGCCGTTGAGATCCGGGTGCTGGGCGATAATCGCGGCAGCCTGGGACTGGGCTTCCTGGATGTTGTCATTGGAGATGCCGATTGCGACAACCTGGATGCCGGGGTATTTCTTGAGGGCGGCCTGGTGCGCGGCGAAGCGCTCTTCGTGGTTAGCCGCGGTGGGAACCCCCCGCATGATCGCCACCTTGCCCTTCCCGCCGAGGAGATTCGCCAGATAGTCGGAGGCCATGGCCGCCTGCTCGGTGAAGTCGTTCCCCACGGAGCTCAGGCCGGAGCCTTCCGGCGCGGAGGCGTCGAATATCATGACGGGAATACCCTGGGCGCGGATTTCTTCTACCACAGCTTTGTTGGCGTTCCAGTCGTCCGGGTCGAAGGCGATGCCCGCGGGCCTGGTTGCGGCAGCCTGGGATAGAATCGTGTTCTGTTCCGCCACGTCCGGCGTGTTAGGGGCGCGGAAATCCACGATGACCTTGCGGCCCAATTCCCTGCTGAGAACCTGAGCTTCTTCCTGGGCGCCCTTGTTTACTTCGTCGAACCAGGGGTGAACGCCCTTGGGGACCACGATGAAGGTGAGGTCACCCTTGGGGGCAGAGGGAGCCGCGGCTGTTGCGCCGCTGCTCTTTTGAGCACAGCCTGCGCTCACCATGACGATGGCAAGCACAACACACAGGGTAAGAATAAATTTTCTCATTTTTTCCTCCTTATGAGAATAGTTCACTTTTAAAATAGCGCAGCTTTTGCGGTCTGTCAAGCTCCTACAGCACGTCCTCCATGCCGTAGAGTCTGCCCCAGGGGAGCTTGCCCTCCGCAAGGAGCGCGGTGAGGCGCTCCAGAGCCCGCACCGCCCCCACCGCAAAGCCCACACGGTTCCGGGCCGTGTGGGTCATCTCTATGGTGTCCGCCTCGGAATCGAAGATCACCCTGTGGGAACCCGGCATACTCCCCACCCTGGAGCTCGAAACCGTGAGCTCCTCCGGATCGGGCCTGCGATGGAGAGTCTCCGTGACAATCCGGGTCTTCTTTTTGTCCGCCTCCAGGATGAGCCTGGCGATTTCCATGGCCGTGCCCGAGGGGCTGTCGGCCTTCTGGTTGTGGTGGCCCTCCCAGAGGGCGACGTCGTATTCGTCATAGTCCGCGAAGAGTCCCGCGGCGTAGGAGGCGACCTTGTAGAACAGGTTGACCCCCAGGGAAAAGTTGGCGCTCCTGAGCACAACCCCGTTGGTCTTTGCCGCAAGCTCCGCCACCCGGCCCTCCTGGTCCTTCCAGCCCGTGGTTCCCACCACCAGGGGGATTCTCAGGGGCAAGAGAATCTCGATGTTATTCACCACCACCGCGGGGTCGGTGAACTCGATCACCCCTTCGGCCCCGCTGATTTTGACGGCCCCGGCCAGGGTTTCCGGCCTGTCCGGGGAATACCGCACAAAGGCCGCCTTGTCAAAGGCGTCCATGGTGACCGGCACATTGTGCCCGAGCCGCCTTGCCTCGGCGAGGACCATGCGGCCCATCTTTCCGTACCCTACGACAGCTATATTCATGGGTTCCTCCTAAAAAGAGCGCGCTCCCGCGGCCCTCTGCAAATTCGCCGTGTTCCGTTCCCAGAACACGCCCCCGGAATACCCCTGGATGGCCCTGTCCGTTTCCGCCAGACAAAGCCGTTTTTCCGCCAGGCAGCAGTATTCCTCATTTATTTCGATGCCGATGAAATTGCGGCCCAGTTTCTTTGCCGCAACCGATGTGGCGCCGGAGCCCAGGAACGGGTCCACCACGAGCCCCCCCGGGGGGCAGCTTGCCAGAAGGAGCTTCGCCAGGAGCTTCTCCGGTTTTTGGGCCGGGTGGTCCGTGTTCTCCCGCATGGACCAGTAGGGCACCGAAATGTCGTCCCAGAAATTTCCGGGATGGGTCAGCCGGAAATTCCCCCCCGGCGTCCGCTCCCAGTCCTTGGGCTTCCCGTCCTCCGTGTACGGCGCCAGGACCCGCCGCTTTTGTTTGACCGCCCCCAGGTCGAAGTAGTAGCTCCTGCCGGTTGTGCCGAACCAGATGTCCTCGCAGGAGTTCTTCCAGTTTGACCCGGCCCCCCTCCCCTTCTCCCGCTGCCAGACGATCCTGTTGCGGACCGTCGTGTGGGCCTTCAGGAGCCGGTAGACCGCGGAGGAGCTCCTCCAGTCCCCGCAGACGTACACCGACCCCCCGGGCTTCAGGGCGCCCAGCAGGGCGGGAAAGAAGCTCTCCAGGTAGTTCAGGTAGGACTCGTCGTCGGTTCTGGAGAACTTTAAGCCCCTGAAATCCTTGTCAAGATTATAGGGCGGGTCGATAAAAAGCAAGTCCGCGCACCCCTGGGGCAGCCTGTTCAGGACGGAAAACACATCGCAGCAGAGGGTCCGGTTTGTTATGTCCTCGGCCTTGAGGGGCCCCCCTCCGGGATAGACCAGGCGCTGTTTGTACCGGCGGCGCTCCTCCTCCGAGAGGGTCAGGGTTTTGTTCCTGGGGGAGCGTTCCTTCCGCACGGCCGCCCCCTCGCGCCCGCCCGCGGGCGCGCCCTGGTTTGCCCGCCCCTTCCGGGGCCGCTTTGCCCTGGGCTTGCTCCGTACCCCCAGTTCCCGCAGCACCAGCTTGAGGGCGAAGTCGAATTCCGTGCGCTGGGGATTCATGGGCAGGATGAAGTTGCGGCAGTGGGTCCAGGTGCGGGCAAAGAGCTCCCCCTGGGCGGTCTCTTCGGCGATTTCCCGCTCCCAGTCCGTCAGCCGGAGGATGAAGTCCCTGAGCAGGAACGAGAGCCGCTCCCCGAAGCGCGCGTCCTGGGGGACGGCGTCCAACTCTCCAAGCCGCTGGAAGTAGTCCCGCCGGTAGCCGGAGTCCTCCAGGAGCAGGACCGACGCGGCGGGCTGCAAAAAAAGATACACCCGGAGCTCGAAGGCCAGGCTGATGATGCCGCGGGCGTGGCCGCTGTTGATGATTTTGACCAGCTCCTCCGTTATCCGCGAGGGGGACACCTCCGAGAGCAGGTGCACGTGTTTTTTGATCGCCTGTTTGAGGGCGAAGGGCAGGGTGAAGCCGCACATGGCCGAGTATTTTATGGCCCGGACCATCCGCACCGGGTCGTCCACGAAGATCGTGGACAGGGGAATCACCGGCATGATCCGCCGCTTTTGGATGTCCCTGATTCCCCCCACGTAGTCGATCACCTGTTCGTTGATGGGGTCGTAGTAGAGGGCGTTCAGGGTGAAGTCCCGGCGCTTTACGTCCTCGTCCATGGTGCCGAATTTGTTGCCCACCGTGCCGTCCTCCAGGGACCTGAAGGTGCTCACCTCGAAGATCTTTTCCCCAAAGACGATGTGCACGAGCCTGAAACGCTTGCCGATTACCCTGGAGTTGCGGAAGATACGCCTGATGTTGGAGGGGGTCGCGCCGGTGACGATGTCGAAGTCCTTGGGAGTCTTCCCCAGGAGGAGGTCCCTCACCGCGCCGCCGACAATGTACGCGGGGTATCCGCATTGGCGCAACTGGGTGATTATCCGCTTGGCGTCGCAATCAACCCTGGCGGGGTCAATAGCGTGTTCACTCCGCGTGTAGATGACCGCTTTTTTTTTGATGCCCCCGCCCGGGGTTGATGCGTACCGGTATAGCACGATTTATTTTTTTGACAAAAGGGCTACGTTGATACCGGAATAGTCGTTGTCGATTTTGAGTTCGTCAAGAATCTGCGAAACCTGACCTCTGTGATGGGTCCCGTGGGCGATGAGCTGGCCGAGCATGAACGACAGGGGCACTTCCGCGGGGTTGCCGCCGTACCAGTCGGTCTTTACGGGCAGGGTGAAGTCCTTTGGGTCCAGGGCCGACACCAGGTTGACCAGGGCCGTGTCGAGGATCTCCAGATCCGCCGCAAGGGCCCTCCACTGGTCCGGCGACAGGGGACCCTCGGGCAGCTTCTTGACCGCGCCGGCCGGCTCCAGGGCCTTCAGCGCCGCCGGCCTTCCCCCCAGGGCGCTCTTGTATATGCCCAGGAAGAACCACGTGCCCCCGGCGATGTGGCGCAGGAGCCCGCTCAGGGAGTGGTAGTAACTGCCCCGCTCTTTTTCCCGTTCCTCGTTGGAAAGCTTGTCCATCAGGGCGTAAATCGTCCTGTTTGCCCCGGCGTTGTACCGGGCGAACATAAGGTATGTATCTTTCATGCAGACCTCCGTAGTAATTTTCCCCCTGTATAGCTCAGACAAAAATTTTTGTACAGGGGGGGCGGGGCACGGTGAAAAACCCGGCGCTTTTTATCGTATTCCTGGTTGACAAATCCGGGGGGGAGGTGGTAGCATTGCGAAAAATTGAAACTGTAAGCAAAAGGACGGTCTATGGGTTTTGTTGACAAGGCAAAGGAATACCTGGACACCAGTGTGCGGGTGTCCAAGGACATGCTGGTAAAAGCCGGCGGCGCGGTTCAGGAGATGGGCGACAAGGGGATGCTCAAGCTGGAAATCACCCGGCTCAAGGGCATGGCAAAAAAGGACTACGAAAAACTCGGGCTCGCGGTCTACGATTCCCTGGGTGTGCAGAAAGCAAAATCAGTCACCGCAAAAAAAGCGGAAATCGCCGCGCTCCTGGACGAAATTTCCGGTTTGAACGAGTCAATCGAGGAAAAAACCAGGGCCTTAAACGCGGCGTCCCCCCAGGGATAAGCGTTTTTAGGAAACGTATATCACCTTTTCTTTTTCGTAAAATCCCCGGCTTCCGAATCCTTCGTTTGGATAGCCCAGGGCAATCAGATTGAAGGGCGCGAACCCCGCGGGCAGGGCGTCCCCAAGGAGAGCGCCGATGGGGGCCATCCGCTCTTCGTAGGGAAAGACCCCGCACCAGCATGTGCCCAGGCCCAGGCCCGTTGCCTGGAGGAGGATGTTCTCCGTGGCCGCGGCGCAGTCCTGGGGGATCACCGAGGGCTCGTCCCCGGGCTCTTTGGGGATGCACACGATGATCGCCGCGGACGCCTGCTTGACCATCCTTGCGTAAGGATGGGCGTCCCCCAGGGCAAGGAGCTTGTCCCGGTTCGTAACCACGATGAATCTCCAGGGCCGCAGGTGATTCGCCGTGGGGGCCTTCATTGCGGCTTCAAGGATGAGATCGAGCTGGTCCTGGGGGATGGGTTTGTCCCCGTCCTTGTACTTGCGGACGCTCCGCCGGGCGTTTATTGCTTCTGTTATTGTCATAGGGCCTCCATAAGCGGGCAGGGCTTGATTCTTGTCCGCCGATTCAATAATATACAAAAAAAGGAAAGGAAGCAACCATGAAACGTGTCTATGTAAACGAAAAGTGGTGCCTGGGGTGCCACCTGTGCGAATACTACTGCGCCTTTGCCAACTCCCCTGAACCGGACATGATAAAAGCCCTCAAGGGCAGAAAAATCAACTCCCGCATCCAGGTCGAAGGGGACAACAACGTCAGCTTCGCCGTGTCGTGCAGGCACTGTGTGGAGCCCCTCTGCGTAAAGTCCTGCATCGCCGGGGCCCTGAGCATCATCGACGGGGTCGTCACCAGCGACCGGGCCAAGTGCGTGGGCTGCCACACCTGCATCCTGGTGTGCCCCTACGGGTGCATCATGCCCTCGGAGGACCACAGTGTCATCCAAAAGTGCGAGCTCTGCGTGAACAACAAGGCCGAAAGCCCCGCCTGTGTTTCGGGCTGTCCCAACCAGGCCATCGTGTTCGAGGACCGGGGCTTCCCCGCGGCAGGGGAGGCCCGGCGTCCCACTCCGGCGTTCACGGGTATCGCCCCGGGGGGGCTCCAATGAACTACGTGATTATCGGAAATTCCACCGCCGCGGCCGGGTGCATCGAGGGGATCCGGCAGGTTGACCAGGAGGGGCCCGTCACGGTGGTGTCCGCGGAAAACCGGCCCGTCTACTCCCGGCCCCTGATTTCGTACCTGCTCCAGGGCAAGACCACCCTGGAGGGCATGATGTACCGGGGCGCGGATTTCTACCAAAAAAACGGCTGCGTCCTCCTGGGGGGGAAAAGCGCCGTCAAAATCGACCCCAGGGCAAGGACGGTCACCCTGGACGACGGGAGGGTCCTTCCCTACGGCAAGCTCCTCGTGGCAACAGGGAGCGTCCCCTTTACGCCGCCCATGAAGGGGCTCGATTCAATCGGGGCCTTCTCCTTCCTCTCCCTAAACGACGCCCTTGCCCTGGAAAAAACCCTGGAGGCAAGGCCCAGGGTCCTCATCATCGGGGCGGGACTCATCGGCACAAAGTGCGCCGAGGGTATCGCGGCCAGGGCGGGGAGCGTCACCGTGCTGGAGCTCGCCCCGAGGATTCTGCCCACGGCCCTGGACGAGAAGGGGGCCGCCCTGATTCAGGCCCATATCGAAGCCCAGGGGGTGCGCTTCGTCCTGGGGGACCAGGCGGAGCTCTTCACCCCGCGCCAGGGGGGGCCCGCGGACGCCGCCGGGAAACCCCTGGGGGGCTCGGTCCGCACGGTCAATGGCGAGGTCATCGAATTCGACGTGCTCGTCACCGCCGTGGGGGTGCGCCCCAACACGGATCTGCTGCGGGAGGCCGGGGGCAAGGTCAACAGGGGCGCCGTGACGGACGAGTCCATGCGCACCAGTCTGCCCGATGTGTGGGCCGCCGGGGACTGCGCCGAAAGCTTCGACATCACCTCCGGGGAACACCGGGTGCTTGCCCTGCTCCCCAACGCATACTTCCAGGGGGAAAGCGCGGGAATCACCATGGCCGGGGCGGAAAAGCCCTTCCAAAACGCCTTTCCCATGAACGCGGCGGGGTTCTTCGGGCTCCACCTGGTTACGGCGGGCTCCTACGCCGGGGAGGGGGTCGAAGCGCCCGCGGGCACGGAGGACGAACCGGGGTACAAGAAATTTTTCGTGGACAAGGGACTCCTCCGGGGGTTCATCATCATCGGGGACACGAGCCGGGCGGGAATCTACACGAGTCTCATCCGGGAGCGGACGCCCCTTGCTTCAATCGACTTTGATTTGCTCAAAACTTCCCCCGCCCTGATGGCCTTCAGCAAGAGCGCCAGGGCGGAAATGCTCTCAGGAGGGCCCCATGAAAGAGATTGACGCGGTCAAAATGCACTTCACCGCACTGAACGAACAGGTCCGATCCCTGGCGGACTCCGAAATCACCATAAACGGCTGTCTGGGTCAGCGGTACATCGCAAGCGGTCTGGGGGGCAAGTCGATCACCATCAACGGCATCCCCGGCAACGCCCTGGGGGCCTACATGGACGGCTCGGTCATCACCGTGAACGGCAATGTCCAGGACGCAACCGGGGACACCATGAACGCGGGGGTCATCATCGTCCACGGGAACGCCGGTGACGCCACGGGCTACGGTATGCGCGGTGGGGCGATCTACGTGCGGGGGGACACGGGCTACC
>JAISTZ010000120.1 GCA_031272345.1 Spirochaetaceae bacterium
AGCACGTGTCCTTCCAGCCCAGGTCCGGGAGGTCCATCTCTACCATGATGTAACCGGGGAGGAATTTCTTTGTGCTGCTCTTCTTTTTGCCGTCCCGTATCTCCACCACCTCTTCCACGGGCACCTTGACCGAGAAGACGATCTCGTGGGAAAGTTCCCCCCGCTCGAGGAGTGAGTTAATCGTGCGTTCAACCTTTCCTTCGTACCCCGTGTAGGTGTGAAGGATGTACCAGTTTTTTGCCATCCGCCTTCTGCCCGCTAAAAAATCAAATTCATCCCGGTAACAAACACGAGATCCAGCACACCGAGAATCACCGCGATGATGAGGGTGGACAGGAGCACGACCCTGATCGACGACGCCACATCGGACCGGGAGGGCCACACGACCTTCTTCATCTCCGCGGCGCAATCCTTTGCAAACTGGACGACCTTTTTCATACCTGACCCCCAGAACTTTGTTTCCCAGGCCAGGAAGGATTCGAACCCTCAACATGCGGTTTTGGAGACCGCCGTTCTACCATTGGAACTACTGACCTAAATTGTAAGGAACCGCCCGTATGCGACATTTTTCCGCGAATCACTTGGCTTTTGTTTCTTTGTGAAGCGTATGTTTGCGGTCAAAGGGACAATACTTGTTGAGTTCCAGTTTGCCCTGAATGTTTTTTTTGTTTTTATAGGTGGTGTAGTTTTTGCGCTTGCATTCACTGCATTGGAGCGCGACAATTTCTACTGCCGTCTTTTTGCTCGCCATAGATACTCCTCGTTCCGGCGCTGAAGTTCAGCCCCCGCCGGCCTGGGCCGGTGTTTTTTGCCTCCGAACCCATTCCAGCCTCCGAACGGGATCGAACCGTTGACCTCAACCTTACCATGGTTGCGCTCTGCCGACTGAGCTACAGAGGCAAAAATTGAAATGCGCCGTCTTGCTATCATATTTGGGTTTTATAGTCTTGTCAACAGAAAGAATCAAAAAAAACGAATTTTTTTTGTTTTTTTTATGAAACCCTGACCGCTCCGGGCCGGATCAGGCGGTACCCGCCTTCCGTGACCTCCACAATGGTGGAGGGGACCGATTCCGGGGCCTCCCCGCCGTCGACGATGAGGGCGGCCTCCAGGGAAAACTCCTTCCAGATGGACAGGGCGTCCCCAAGGGGGGGGCGTCCCGTGCGGTTTGCGCTGGTTGAAAACACCGGAGCGCCCAGCCGGGCGATAACCTCCCTGAGCCAGGGGTCCCCGGGGCAGCGGAACGCGCAGGGGACGCCGCCGGACCTGCCCTCGGCTTGGGCTGCGGCATCCGCCAGGGGGACGATGACGGAGAGGGGGCCGGGCCATTTTTCGAGGAGGGTCCTGGGGATGGACGCGCCGGTGTAGCGGAAGATGTCCTCCGGTGCGGCGATCAGCCGGATCAGGGGCTTGGGCCCTTCACCGGGGGCGTCCCGGCCCTTGATGTGCTGAATCAGGGGCTCCGTGTCCGGGACGATTCCCGAAAGCCCGTAGATCGTGTCCGTCGGGAGGACCACACACTCCTTCGCCCTGAGAGCTTCCAGGGTGATTTCGATGGAGTCGCCCCGGCTTTTTTTGATGATGAGGGCTTCCATCATTGCGGGGGGGTGTTTTCGAGGGACCGTTTTATGTCCGAGAGGAAGAACATCACGGCCATGAGGAGGGCCACGCAGATCCCCACGGTCTTGCAGACCCATTCGGGGAAGAACCGGATTTTCCCGTGCCTGAGGGCCGTGCCGGTGCTGTACACGGGCTGGGTCCTCTGGGGGATGCCGGTGATCTTGATGAGCCGCTCCCCCTCGGCCACATAGCCCAGTTTCTTGGCGTAGGCCCCGATCACCTCAGGGGAGTCCCGCAGGCCCAGGTATTCCAGTTCAAGTTCCCCGTTCAGGGCGGCTATCTCGGCGGTCCGCAGGCTTACCTCCAGCATCTGGGCCTCCAACTGCTGTTCCGCCCACAGTCCGTTTTTTCCGGCCACCAGGGCCAGCGCAACATAGACCAGGGTTCCCGCAAAAATCGCCGCCAGGATTCGAATTTTGAACATGATAATCAAAATAACGGCACGTTTCCCGCTTTCCTAAATCAAAAAAACATGTTAGCATGGAGGGGGCCGGTGAATAGCCGCGCGCCGACTGCCGAAAAAGCAGGAGTTCATTAAACAGGAGTAAATAATGGCGTTTGACAATGAAAATAACGATGACCTTGGTCAATCCCAACTGGATAGTTTCGGCGTGTGGGTAAAAAAACCGCCCAGGGAAGCCGATACGGACCTGGCCGACGTCTTTGACGCCGGGGAGGATATATCCTTTGAGGACATACTAAAGGACGACCTGGAGCAGACCCCTGGAGAAGCCGCCCTCACGGAGGAAGCGCCCCCTGTGGATGAAGTCACCCTTGAGGAGGACTCTCCCCCGGCAGAGGACGACGCCTTCACCGGGGAAGCGCCCCCTGCGGAAGAAGCCGCCATCGGGGAGGAAGAACCGGCAATCGGCGACGACGCCTTCATTGAGGAGGGCCCGCCTGCGGAGGACGTCACCCTTGAGGAGGAGGCTCCCGCGGCAGAGGACGTCTCCTTCACCGGGGAAGCGCCCGCGGCCGATGAGGTCACCCTTGGGGGGGAGGACTCCGCGGCAGAGGACATCGCCTTCACGGAGGAAGCGCCCCCTGTGGATGAAGTCACCCTTGAGGAGGAGGCTCCCGCGGCAGAGGACGTCGCCTTCACGGAGGAAGCGCCCCCTGTGGATGAAGTCACCCTTGAGGAGGCGTCCGCGGCCGGGGACACCGCCTTCACGGAGGAAGCGCCCCCGGCAGAGGATGCGGCCTTCACCGGAGAGGCGCGGTCTTCCGCGGCAACGCCGGGCAGGCGCGGCAAGGACCGGCCCGTGGCGGAGCTGACCGAGGCGAATCTGGAGGAAATTTTCAGCGAAATCGACGACCTCAGAAAAGAAATAAAGACCCTCAAGTCGAACGTCAAGGACCTGAAATCCCAAAGGCACACAAAAAAGCACTCGGCGAAGGCGTCATCGGAGCCCCAGGGGGAGGAACCGGCCGGTGATTCGGTCACCCTTTCCGCGGAGGAGATGAAGGACATCCTCGCGGGGCCCGATTTCCAGGAGGAGGGGCTCACCCTTCCCGAAGAAATCGACATCCCCAAACCGGGGGACATCACGGAGGAGATAAAATCCGTGCTCCTCTACATGGACAAGCTGCTCGAAAACCTCCCGAAAGAAAAAATCGAGGAATTCGCCCGGTCGGAATACTATGCAACCTACAAAAACCTCTTCAGCGAGCTGGGAATAGCCTGATGGGGCTCCTGCAACGGGCGGCGTCGGAAATCCCCAGGGGGTCCCAGGGGACTCTCTTTCAAATCGACCTGGGGGACTCCTCTCCGGGGCCGGAGGCTTTGGCGGCCCTGTTCGATGGGTGCGCGGGGCTCTTCTCCCCGCCGAATGTCTGTGTGCTCGTGCCCGGCCGGTTCCTGCGGGCGGTTCTTTTCTCCGCCGGGGCCGTTGACTGCGGCCTCCTCAGGCTCCAGCTCCAGGCGGCCCTGGAGTCACTCCTTCCGGCGGAGACCCTGGGGGCCCTCCGGGTGCGCTCGCCGGGGGTAACCGGGTCAGCCTCGGCGGTCCGGGCCTTCCTCCACCCGGAAGAGTAGCCGGGGGCGGGAGCGTGGAATCCGGCCCTGCCCCGGAGATGGGGACGGCAAAAAACGGCGCCCCCGTGTGCTCGGTCCGGGGGGTCCGCCTTCACTCCCTCTACGACCCGGTCCGCGAGGCGAGCCGGTTCGCCGAGGCGGAAAAGAACCGCCTGGTTTCCCAAAATCTCTCCCCCGCCCTGATTTTCATCACCGAACCGGCCCTTTCCTACACGGCGGAAATTTTCCACGGCCTCTTCCCCGGGGCCAGGGTCTGCGCGGTCAGGTACACCCGCTCCTTCGACCGCTGGAACACGGGCTGGGACAGGGTGTTCTACGCCTGCGGCACAACGGGGGAGGCCCTGGGGGAGGCCCTCTTCGCGGCCTTCGGGGAGGAGGCCCTGTGTTCGGCGGCCTTCCTGTCCTGGGGGGCTTCGGAACGGGCCTTCCCCTCCGAATCGGAGCTGGCCTGGGGGGGCATAAAGGCCGCGGTGGAAAAGAGCCGGGACGTGCTCGCCACCAGGGAGTATTTTTCCCTCCGGTGGCTTAAAAACGCGCTCCGGTTCTGCGGGGACGTGGGGAGGATCGCCCGGTTCGCCCCGGGGGACTCCCCGGTGCTGATAGCCGCGTCGGGGCCGTCCCTGGGGGGGGTGATTCCCTTCATCCGGGAGCGGGGGGAGGACTTCTTCATCATCGCCCTCTCCTCAGCCTGGGGGACCCTGCGCTCCGCGGACATCCACTGCGGCCTCTGTGTCGCCACGGACGGCGGATTCTGGGCGAAGGAGCTGCTCTCCCCCTCAGGGGGAGATTCCGGGCCGCGCCCGGTGTTCGCCCTCTCCCCGGAGAGCGCCCTCCCCGGGGGGCTCCTCAGGGAATCCCCGGTCCTCCCCCTCTCCTACCCGGATTCTTCTCTTGCAAAGACCCTCCTCGCCCTCAGGGGAATCCCCCCGGTGACCGTGGAGCGGAACGGCACCGTGTCGGGCACGGCCCTCTCCCTGGCCTTCGCCCTTTCCGCGGGACCCGTGTTCTTCTGCGGCCTGGACCTGGCTCCGGGCGCGGGCTACCAGCACGCCCTCCCCAACCCCAGGGAGGACCGGGAGCGCCGGGGTGACGGCAGACTTTCCCCCCTGGCCGGACGGCTTGCACAGGAGGGATTCCAGGCCCAGGGCGCCCTGGGCCTCTACCGGCGGTGGTTCGCCGCCAGGGTCTTCCCCAGGGGGGTCTACCGGATTTCCGCCGGGCCCTACGTCGCGCCCCTGGGGACGATTCGGGACATTTCCCCGGCGGAGTACGACGCCCTGTGTTTGAAGGGGGGGCGCAAACCCCGGCTTTCGGCCCTGGAGACTCCTTCCGGGGACACAGGGGCCGTCGCGGAGGCCCTCCGGGCCGACC
This sequence comes from Spirochaetaceae bacterium, assembly GCA_031272345.1. Taxonomy (GTDB): domain Bacteria; phylum Spirochaetota; class Spirochaetia; order Treponematales; family Treponemataceae; genus JAISTZ01. The sequence goes on from JAISTZ010000120.1 coordinate 5,027, forward strand.
TGGGGCGAGTCAAACAGGGGGAAGATCCCCGTGTTTTTTCCCTGGGGGAACTGTTCCCCGCGGGGTACACGAGGGCCCTCCGCTCCCTCCACAGGGAGGCGGAACTGGACGCCCTCAGGGACAGGACCGCCGGGCGGATCGAGGAGCTCCTCTCCTTTCTGGGTTCGATCTGGGGGGCCGAATGACCGCCCTCACCTACGAAAAAATCGTCCCCTCCCAGGCGGGCCCCGGGGTGCCGGTGTTCGCCAACGGGCGGGCCATGTATTCCCTCCGCAACCCCCAGAGGGACGCCGATGCCTTCGCCGGGGCCCTGGGGGACTCCCCTTCGGGGTTTGCCGTGGTGTTCGGCCTGGGGACGGGTCTGCACATCGAGGCCCTCCTCAAGAAGCGGCCCGGCCTCAAGGTGCTGGCGGTGGAGGCGAGCGCGGACAACATCGCCTTTTTGCGGCCCTTCCTTGTCCGGGGGATCGAAGGGGCCGTCCTCTGCCCGGCGGAGGACCTGTACCGGGTGTTCCTGTCGTCCTACGTCCCCCTCCTGGACGGGAACGTGACCGTGCTCTTCCAGCAGGCCTGGAAGAACGCCCACCCGGAGGTATGCCTGCGGGGGGAGGCGGTCCTGGCAAAGGCCCTGGAGGCCGCGAAGAACGACGTTGCCACCCAGGCCCACTTCGGGAAGCTCTGGCACCGGAACATCCTCCTGAACATCCGCGCCATGGAAGCCGCCGGGGAGGGGGGACGGCTCTGTCTCCCCAGGGACAGGGAAGCCCTGGTCGCAGCCGCGGGCCCGACCCTGGAGGACGCCATCGGCCCCCTGGCACAAAACCGGGAAAACACCTTCGTGATCGCCGCGGACACGGCCTACCTGGCCCTCCTGCGGAAGGGAATCACCCCGGACGCGGTGGTGACGATCGACGGGCAGGGGGTCTCGGTGAATCACTTTATGCGGGGCATCCGGGGCGTCCTCTTTGCGGACCTCTGCGCCAACCCCGCCGTACCCCGCCTCTTTTACGGGGCCGGGAGGCCGGTGGTCTTTTTCAGGAACGGCCATCCCCTGGGGGAACTGGCCGCGTCCTACGCGAAAGAGCGGGGCGCGCCGGAGGAATTTTTGCCCCTCATTTCGGCGGGGGCGGGGACCGTGACCGCGAGCGCCTGGGGAGCGGCCCGCCGGGGGGGATTTTCCACAATCACCCTGGCCGGGGCGGACTTTTCCTTCCCCCGTAACAGGCCCTATGCCGGGGGGGTCTACCTGGAGGACAGCTTCTTTCCCTGCGCCCGGCGGACGGCGCCCGCGGAGACGGCCTTCACGGGCCTGATGTTCCGGGGCGCGACCTGCCCTTCCCCGGAGGGCGGAACCCTGACCACGCCCCTCCTCCTTTCGTTCAGGCGATCCCTGGAAAAATTGACGGCGTCACCCCCCGAGGCCCTCGATTTTTTTTCAACCCAGGGGGGCTTTCTGGGGGGCTTTATCTCCTGGTATAAAAATCACCTGGAGGAAGCACTCGCCTCCGGGGTCTTCCAGGGCCGGGGGGACCCCCTGGTCTCGTCCTGCCTTCCCCTCCTGGCCTGGGCGCGGGGGCAAAAATCCCTTTTCGGGCAAAAACAGGACATTTTTTCCGCTTTAAAACTTGCACAGACCGCGGCGGCGCGATATACTATCCCACAATGAAAGTACGGAGTGGGAGATTCTTTTTCGTTTCTATTGTCTGCATGTTCGTTCTTGCTATCGGAGTGTTCGTCGGCGGGGTGTGGATCCAGTACAGCCGCGGCAGGGAGAACGCCCTGGTTGAATTCAGGGCGATCGTGCAGAAGGCCGCCGCCGTGTTCGCCCAGGGCGCCGGGGACGCTTCGGCGGTAAAATCCGGGATGGACATCATCTTCGCGTCCTATCCGGATTTGGCCGCCGCCACCGTGCAGATAAACGGGAAGGCGGTGTTCGCCCAGCAAAAAAGCACGGGCTTCCTTTCCATGACCCCCTCCGGGGAGCCGGTCATCACCGCGTCCTCCCCCATGCTGATAACCCAGTCGGCTCCCTTCACCACCGGGAACGGAACCCCCGCTTTCATCTCGGCGCTGGTATACGTCATGCGGCCCGTGTCGGTGTACCGGGTCGCCTGTGTGTCCTTCGTCATCATCCTGACGGCGACGATCTTCGCCATAATCGTCGTGTTCCTCCCCCACGCCCAGGCCGAAGACTCCCCGGAGGCGGAGGCCCCGAAACCGGCCCCCCCCAGGGAAGCCGTCCCGGCCCAGGCCGCCCGCTGCGAAGCCCCCCCCGGAGTCACGGAGCCGCCGGCTGCACGGCCCGAGGGGGAGCGCCAGCCGGAGGAAGCCCCCGCGGAGGAGGGACAGGCCGGGGCGCCCCAGG
>JAISTZ010000164.1 GCA_031272345.1 Spirochaetaceae bacterium
CGCCGGGGCAGGAACAGTTGGACGGGATGTGGGGCCTGGAGCTCCGGCGCCGGCGGGGCTGATTGCGGCAGTGGGGCCGCCGCATTTGTTGCAGAATTTGCCCAGGGTTATTGCGCCGCATTTCGTGCATTTGAGGAGCTGGACTCCGCACTGGTCGCAGAAGCACGAATCATCCGGGATTTCCTGTAGACATGTTTTACTTTGACACTTCACGGTTTCAGTCTCCTCCTCACGTTTACCTCCTACCCGTCTTCCCGGGCCGTCTGTATTCCGCCCTTTTCGAATGCATCATAACACTTGCGGAAAAAAGTTTCCCTGTCCAACTTGAAATACTCCAGGCCCTGTATGGTGTTCAGGAACTTCAATCCGCCCTCCAGTTTGATGCTTTCAAGCCAGACCGGGAGCATGGGGATGTCCTCGTTATCAGCATCGTCGATCTCCCTGATGACGTGTTTTGATTTCACCGATGAAGACGAAATGAAAACCACAAAAAGTTTGCTCTTGTCCAGGGTGTTGAAAATGCTGTCCCGCCAGTTTTTACCCACTTCGATGCCTTCATCGAACCACACGGGGTAGCCCGCCTTGTGGAACTCGGAAATCACCGGAAAGACTTTGTGCGAATCCGCATGAGCGTAACTGATAAAGATATACGGCTTGTCCCCCTTGTACGCCTTGAAGGGAATCGGCGGCATCGTAACTCCCTCCGCGTCAGGGTCCAGGCCGGTTTCAGGCGCCGGAGCCTCGTCCGCCGTTTCGGGCGTTTCTTCCGGTGCAGGAGGCTCCTCCTCAGGCGGCTTTACTTCAAGAGGGGCAGTTGTCCGTATCTTTGCAAGATTCGGATCAATGTCCTCAGCCTCGATAATTTTCAGTTTATCCGCCCGTTCTTCTTTTGAAAGCGCTGCGAGGCGGGTGGCCAGGCGGCTGGTAACGTTCTCGAAGAAGATGCGGACCGTTCCCGCGTTGCCGAAGGTCTCGTCCTTTGTGTCGTACATGGTTTGTATGGCAGCCTTTGCCGCGGCCTCCGCTTCGGGGGTCAGGGTGAATTTGCCCTTGGTTATCAGGGTGTTGAAAATGAGGAACAGTTCTTCGGCGCTGTAGTCCGGCAGATGGAGGAAGTGTTTGAACCTGCGCCTCATGCCGGGGTTAATCGTGTCCAGGAAGATGTCCATCTGACGCGGGTAGCCCGCCACCACGCCCACGAATTTGGTGCGGTCGTTTTCGAAGCGGGTCATCAGGGTTTCCACAGCTTCCCGGGCGTAGGAATCGATCGCGCCCCCGCCCCGGTCGATGTCGGCGAGCACGTAGGCCTCGTCCACAAAGAGGATGCCCCCCATGGCCTCGTCGCACTTCTCGTTCACCTTGTCCTTGGACTGGCCCAGGTAGGAGCCCTTGAGGTCGTTGCCGTTGCACTCGATGACCGTGTCGTTCTTGAGGAAGCCGATCGCCTTGAAGAGGGCCCCCAGGGTGCGGATAATCGTGGTCTTTCCCGTGCCGGGGTTGCCCGTAACGACGATGTTGTTCCCTTCCCCCGCGCCCTTTGTGCCGTCCTTTTCTTCCAGCTCTTTCTGGTATTGAATCTTGTTGTAAATATCTCTGACGGTTTTTTTGATGTCCGTCATGCCCACCATGGCGTCGAGCTCCGCAAGGATTTCATCCACCGTCCGTTCTTCGTTCACCGTACCGGGGAAGTCCGCTTCGGTGATTGTGGAGAGGGCGTCCACGGTGCGCTCCTCCCCGCTCAACGCGGCGAGTCTGTCGGGCATACGGCGAATCGTTTCGTCCAGGAGATTCCGCATGGTGCGCCCGTTGGCAAAATCCTTGCCCTTGTTTTTGTAGATTTCCGCGATGACCTCTTTGGCGCGTTTTTCGCCCCCCGGAGAAAGTTTTTTGTTGTTCGCCCTGGCCATGGACGCAAAGATGGCGAAGAGCTCATCCGGGTTGTAATCCTCCAGGGTGAGGAAGTGGGTGAACCGGCTGCGGAACCCCGAGTTCGCCTCAAGGAAGTCGTCCATCTCCTTCTTGTACCCCGCGGCGATGACCACGAACTTGCCCCGGTCGTCTTCCATGCGCTTGAGGAGCTCCGCCACAGCCTCCTTGCCGAAGGAATCGTTCTCCCCGGAGCAGACCTGGTATGCCTCGTCCACGAAGAGGATGCCCCCCAGGGCCTTGTCGCAGACCTTGTTCACCAGGGGCGCGGTCTGGCCCACATAGCCCGCCACCAGGTCCGCCCTGGTCACCTCCAGGAGGTTGTCCGTGGGCAAAAGTCCCATGGTTTGGAACAGGGCGCCCAGCTTCCGGGCCACCGTGGTCTTTCCCGTGCCGGGGTTGCCGTAGAAGCACAGGTGAATCGCCTGACCCTTTGCCTCCGCGCCGCCCTTGGCTTCGATTTCCTTCTGGAGGTTGATGGTCTTTATCAGCTTACCCACTTCGTCCTTGACCGTCGCGAGGCCGACCAGGGAATTGAGTTCCCCAAGGATTTCGTCCACGGTCTTTACCCTGGGCTTTTCGTAGGGGATGTCCGCCCCTTCGATGACGGAGAGGACCTCGGCGGTGCGCTGGGCCTCCGGAAGTCTGGACACCCGGCCCGCCTGTTTGCGGACCGTGTCGTCCATGAGGTTCCGCATGGTGCGGCCGTTGGCGAAGTCCCTGCCCTTTTTGGCGTGGATGTCCGCGACGGCCTCCTTCGCCCGCGCCTCGGCTTCCGCCGACAGGACGTACCCGTTGGACTTCACCATGGACGCGAAGATGGCGTAGAGCTCCTCGGGGGTGTAGTCCTCCAGGGTGAGGAAGTGGGTGAACCGGCTGCGGAACCCGGAGTTCGCCTCGAGGAAGTCGTCCATCTCCTTCTTGTACCCCGCGGCGATGACCACGAATTTCCCCCGGTCGTCTTCCATGCGCTTGAGGAGCTCCGCCACAGCCTCCTTGCCGAAGTTGTCGTTGTCGTCCTGGCAGACCTCATAGGCCTCGTCGATGAAGAGGATGCCCCCCATGGCCTTGTCGCAGACCGTGTTCACCAGCGGCGCGGTCTGGCCCACGTAGCCCGCCACCAGGTCCGCCCTGGTCACCTCCACGAGCTTGCTCGAGGGCAACAGGCCGATGGTCTGGAAGAGCTCGCCCAGTTTCCGGGCCACCGTGGTCTTGCCCGTGCCGGGGTTGCCGTAGAAGCAGAGGTGGATGGCCTGACCCTTGGCCTCGGCGCCGCCCTTTTCCTCCCGCTCTTTCTGTATCTTGATCGCCTCTGCCACCCCGCGCACCGCCTTTTTCACCGAGGCGAGGCCGATCATCCCGTCGAGGTCGCGCAGAATCTCGTCCACCGTGCGCTTCTTGTTTTTGAGGGGCAGGTCTTCGGCCAGCACGGTCCGTATGTCCACGTCCGAAAGGGACGACATATCCCCGCCGCTCAAGCTGTTCAACCGGTTGTACTGGTTGTTTTCCAGGGCGGGGATAATGTCCTTCTCGATGAGCCAGCCGTTCCGGTATTCGCAGGCCGGGTCGCCCTTGCGCTCGGCGATGTAGTCCCTGAAGTGCCCCGCCAGGGCCGCGTCGAAGATCATTTTTTTCTCGCCGAGTTTCTTCATCAGAATCAGGGTGAGGTCGTCAATTGAAAGGTCCTTCAATTCAAAGGTCTTTGCCACCCGCTGTTTGTCTTCCGGGTTGTCCTTGAAGAAGGAATCGAAATCGCTGTTGGTTCCGATGATGACGCAGACGCACTCGTCCTTGGTGTTGTTGAAGGCGAGGACGAGCTCGTGTATGTAGGTGAGGCAATCCTTGACGTTGTCCACCACCAGCGCGCCGGGTTTGCCCTGGGCGATGATGGTCTGGCCGATGGCGTATTGGTCCGCCGCTGTTTTGGAAAGCTGCAATGCGTCCCTGGAGGTTATGCGGGACGAGGACAGGCAGCCCCCCCTCCGCAGTTCGTCCACGAAGTAATTCGCCACCAGGGTTTTGCCCGCGCCGGTTTCGCCCCGGAACACGAACACCTGGGGCCCAACCGAGTCGCCCTTGCGCTTTTTAAAGACGATGCGGTTTTTTATCTCGGCGATTTCCTTGCGCACCCCGTCATGGCCGACAAAATCCGGGGGAATGGCGGCGGGGGCCGCAGCCGCACCGGACGAAGCAGCGGGCGGAGCCCCGGCAGCGGGCGCAGGAGCAGATGCAGCCGCGGGAGCCCCAGCGGGCGCAGGAGCAGCCGCGGGCGCTTCAGCGGGCGCAGCGGAAGCCGCCGGAGCCGGGGCGCCTTCTTCCATCATGGCGCCGCAGAACCGGCAGTAGTGTGCGATGTCCCGGTTTTCCCTGCCGCAGTTTGAACATTGTGCCATGCCCTTCTCCTAGTTTTTGGTATTTATCTGAACCATCTCGGAGCTCACAAAACCGCGCTTGCCGTTGAACTCAACGGGAAGCCAGCCGTTCTGTTTGTCCCCGGTAACGGTGAGCACGTCTCCCTTCTTTACCTGGGTGATTACCGGGTTGTCTACGCCGGGGCCGCCCCGCACATTGAGGGCGTCACTCGTAACCGTGGCTGTGGGGCCGGCGGAGCCTTTGGGTTTAGGGGCATTGCCGCCGGTTTCCGCGACAATAAAGTCTTTGATGTTCACAACGCCGGAAACCACGCCCGGTACAAATTTCCAGGCCGAATACCCCAACACGGCCAGGCATATCAGTGGAACAATGACCGGCAGGACCTTTCCTTTTCTGTTGTAGCCCAGTGGGATTATTTTTGTTATTCCGGCGTTTACCAGCTCCCCGGCCTTGCCGCCGGCCAATCCTCCCACGCTGCCGGTTACGGCCAGTATTACAATCATAAGAATAATCGTCCCTACCCCATGGAGGCCGGAGCGCAGCAATATGATAAATACCCCAAGCAGCCCCAGAAGGCCGCACAGGGCGCCCATCGACCCAAAAAAAAGTACATAATGTATGCTGCTCCACAGCACGGTGACTAAAAAGGCAATTATAGCGGCCAAAATCGCAAACGCGCCAATGAGCACGCCGAAGCCGGGAATTTTGCCGCCCATGCCGAAGGCATTGAGGAACCATGCCCAGTTTACGCAGAAAAAAAGCACGGCAATATCCACGGCCAGGCTCAGAAGCACCATGCAGGGCCGTTTCAATTTTCCCGATATTTGGCCCTGTTTCGTTTCCGTGACAACCGTTGCCTGGGGTTCCGCAAGTTTTATTTGCCCATCCAGGTCAGCCAGGGCGGTGCGAATTTCTTTTTCCAGGGAGTAGAGTTGGGAAAACCCCAGGTTATTGCTGACCCCGGCATCAACGCATCGTCTGATGGAACTGTCTTTGTCTTTGGCAAAGAACTGGATCATGTGTCTTTGCCGCGCCCCGTTGTAGTCCGAGACAAGTTTTTTGTGGAGACCGCGGACCGTGTCGTAGACGCCCTTCTGTTGTTCGTTCCGCTCGCCCTCGATAATGGCGTCAACCACATCAAGCAGTGCATCGTTAAGTTTCATCGTTCCCTTCCTCCTATTGTGCCCTCGCCATGACTTCGTCGCTTTCGGCCTTGGGGATGTTGCCCTCATGCCGGTACGCCAGGGACCGTATGCTGTACACACGGGCTTTCACTTTGCCGCCCAGGACGCTGTCCGCGGTGTTTGAATTCAAGACGGTGTCGCAGCAGCTTATGGCGTCGGTGTATTGTTTTGTTTTGAGATGACAGGCGGCCTTATAGAACCAGGCGATACTGTTATCGGGCTGGGCGGTGACGGCGTCCATGAACAGGGGAACCGCATCGGCGTATTTTTTGCGGCGCATGTAATCAACGCCGAGGTAGAGCGCGTAGGGGTCCCCCGCGGCGTCGCAGCCCTTCCTGTTGAGGGCCCAGGCTTCCTGCAAATACTTGACGGCCTTGTTCTGGGCGGATTCTTCCCAGTAGGTGATTCCGATTTGGGCCTGGTAGAAGCTCCAGGGATTTGAAAGCCCCTCGAGACGGGCCTTGTCGATAAGCAAAAGCCAGGTCCGCGCCGCTTCCCAGAGATTCCTTTGAAAAAGGTCCTGCCAGAAATAGTCGATGAGCCTGTTCAGGTGAACGGTCTTGCCGCGCTTTTTAAGGTAGGCGGCCCCTTTAAGGGCGGCCGCCGGGTCGCGCTTCAGCTCTTCAATATAGAAGTCATAAAATTCAGCGTCATTGGCGGCGATGAACTTTGAGAAATACTGCCACTTGTCCTGTTTGTCGATGAAGTCCCGCTGGTCCCGCACCAGGGTGAGCCAGTCGTCGAGGTCCTTGCCGCTGACGATTTCCAGCCAGGCCGGCAGAATCCCGTAGTTGCGCTCGATAAAAATCAGCGTCCGGGCCTTGAGATGGTCCGGCAGAGTGTGCAGGTCATCCAGTCCCCGGAGGGTGTCCTCGTTATGGACGCCGTCCTGGAAGGGCCTTATGCCCTCGTCGAGCTGGAAGGCGGCGATAATCCTCGGCACGGCCCGGAAGGAGTCCCGCCGGAGCTTGTTTTCCGAGGATGCGTTCACGACCTCTTTGATTTTCCTGGCGTGATCCCCGAGACCGGAGGCTTCGAGGTAGGCGTAAAAGCCCCGCTTCGGGTCCCGCAGGTAGGGCAGGATCGCATCCTCGTCGCTCTCCAAAATTTTGAACACGTCCTTCAGGCTTAAAGCTTTTTCCGCTTCCGGCATGATGGAAAGGCCGTGGTCAAGGGGGAAGGCCAGGTTGGGGCAGAGCCTGCACGCCGCAAAGACCGCCCCCTCGTCAATCCGCCCCTGCTTGCTGAAGTCGTCAATAACCTCCGCCACCTGGGCCGAGAATTTGGGGTCAACCTTGACAAGGTCATTCGCCAGGTTCTTGAAGACGTACTGTTTGCCCTCCTCAGGGTGACGGAGGATTGCCTCGGCGATTTCCTTGTAGGACGTGCAAATGTCACCGCCGATGTCCACCGGGGGCAGGGCCTGGGTTTCGGTGACCACATCGACATTTTTGTCCCCCGCCAGGTGACGCCGTACTTCGTCATACCCCCAACGCTTGTCGTGCCGCACGGTAAGGAGCCCCCGGATAAGCTTCTTCATGGAAGCGCTTAAATTCGGGGAGCGGGCGAGCAGTATGAGCGCGGTCTTGCCCTGGGTGGTCTCGTTGATAATCTGCCCGGCTTGCTTGGCCCGGCCGTTTTCGTCAACAAAGGGCTCCTTGCCCGTAAGAAGAACCCACAGGGTGACCCCCAGGGAGTAGTAGTCGTATTCCTTGCCGATGATGCTTTCGATGCCGAGCCTGCCGCCCAGGGCCTCCGGGGGCGCGTACCCCTCGGTCCGCGCGCCGGTTTTGGTTAAGTGTTTGCTCATGCCGGCTTCGGCGTCAAACAGGCTGGCTATGCCGAAGTCGCCCACCAGGATGCCCTCGCCCTTGAGCTTGCCGCCGGGGAGGGTGGCGACGGTCCTGTAGAAAAGGTTCCCCGGCTTGATGTCCCGGTGGATGATGCCCGCCCTGTGGCAGGCGTTGAAGGCGTCGATCACCTGGGCGACGATGTCCGGGGCGTCCTCCTCGCTTATGGGCAGGTATTTGTACGAGCCGTCGTCGCCCCTGTCGTCCAGGGCGCCCCCCTGGGCGTATTCGAGGACCGTGTAGAATCTGCCCTGGTAGTCGCCGTAGTCAAGGATGGAGATAATATGGGGATTCCGGACGGCCTTGACTTTTTCGATGACCTCCGTGTCCGACTTGGGGGCAAAGTAGTATTTGAGCACGGCGGTCTGCCCGTCCCTGGAACACGTGTAAATCTGCCCTTCGCCGCCCACGGTTGAGAGCAAGCCCTCCACCTGCCAGGAGCCTACGCGCTCCCCCGGCTGCAAGAGGCCCCCGGAAGGCCCAGGGCCGGAAACACGGCTTTTTTGCTCAGAGCTTGGTTCTTGTGCGGAAAGAATTTGGGTTTCCATGGTTCTCCACTCCTTTTTTACTGCCTTTGCCGATACTCTACTGGTTTTTCAGTGTGTAGTCAAGACCAGCCTTGCGGGAATGCGCGAAAAAAAGTGCCGGGACATGGGCAAAACCCTGTCCCGGCTGGACAAACTCTCTTTGTCTTGGAGAAGCTTGAGATGCCCCATTTAAAGCCGCCGAGGGTCCGGCGGTCCCATTGATATATCCAATAGATATAAATATATGGAAAAATCAATATAAAAGTCAATAGCGATGAGCCCCTTTGACCGGGAAAATAGGGCGATTTCGGCTTTATGGGGTGATTTTTTTTCTTCCGTACCTGTTTTTATAGCCGCAGGGAGACACGTGATTCCTGTTATTTGGACATCCTGATGACAAGTTTGAGGCACATTCTGAGCGCGAACATGAGGGCATACCGCACTGCCCTGGGATTAACGCAAGAAAAGCTTGCCGAGCGGGCGAACACGGCGGTCAACTACATCGCCCTGATTGAGGGGGGAAAGAAATTTCCCTCCGTGGGGATGCTTGAGCGCATCGCCGAGGCCCTGGAGCGGGAGCCCCCGGAGCTTTTCGCCACATCCCCGGTCAAAAGGGACTGGGAAGAGGACATCCTCCGGGACATCCGGGGCCTCATTGATGAACGGCTGGAAAAACTCCAAAAAAAAGAATATACTTGACCCATGAAAACCTCAGAAACCATGCTCGCGACCCTGCGGGAGGCCCCCGCCGAGGCCGCCATTGCAAGCCATCGCCTGATGCTCCGGGCGGGCCTCATGCGGAAGCTTGGGAACGGCCTCTTCGCCTATTTGCCCATGGGACTCCGTTCATTCCGCAAGGTGGAAACCATTATCCGGGAAGAGATGGACGCCATCGGAGCCCTGGAGTTCAAACCCACCGTGCTGGTGCCCGGGGAACTGTGGAAGGAATCCGGCCGGTGGAACACCTTTGGGAGCGGAATGCTCCGGGCGGAGAACCGCCTGGGAGGGGACCTGGTGGTCAGCCCGACGGCGGAAGAGGTCTTCACCGCCCTCATCAGGGACGAACTGTCGTCATACAAACAACTGCCCATCCTGGCGTACCAGATAAACACCAAGTACAGGGACGAGATTCGCCCCAGATACGGCGTCATGCGGGGGAGGGAATTCGTGATGAAAGACGCCTATTCCTTCCATGCGGACGGGGCGAGCCTGGACGAAGGCTACAAACGCTTTGCCGGGGCCTACCGCCGGATCTTCAAGCGGTGCGGCCTTTCGGTGATTCCCGTGGGGGCGGATTCCGGGGCCATGGGCGGGTCCG
>JAISTZ010000006.1 GCA_031272345.1 Spirochaetaceae bacterium
CAATCATCAGCATAAACGGCGGCCTGGGGCTGATTAAGGTGTTTCTGCTCCGATTCTTCAAAATCAGATTTTTCTCCTCCATCCGCTTCCCCCTCCACGACCAGGTGCGGCATAACCACGGCTGGTCTCCCACCCAGGTGCTTATCCGCTTCGTCATCCTGCAAATCCTGATTTCCATCGCCCTCCTGGGCATATTCTTCAAGGTCAGATAGGAGGTTCCTGTGGACTATGTTCAGAAGATTCCCTCACCCCTGGGGAACCTCATCGCCCTGAGCGACGGGGCCGGTGTTACGGGTCTGTGGTTCAGCGGGGGGCGGCGCGCCCCGGAGGAGGGGAGATCGGGCCTGGTTCGGGAGGACCTTCCGGTGTTCAAAAAGCTCCGGGAGTGGCTGGGAATCTATTTTTCCGGGCGAAACCCCCCGTTCACGCCGCCGATCGCCCTTGTGGGGAGTGATTTCAGGCAGGCCGTGTGGGCTCTCCTCCTGGAAATCCCCTTCGGTCAGGTGACCACCTACGGGGACATCGCCGGGCGGCTCGAGGTGACGACCGGAAAGCGCCAGTCCCCCAGGGCTGTGGGCGGCGCGGTGGGGCACAACCCCGTGTCCATCATCGTGCCCTGCCACCGGGTGATTGGCGCCGGGGGCAACCTGACCGGCTACGGCGGGGGCATGGACAAAAAGGTCGCCCTCCTGCGTCTGGAAGGGGTGGATACGGGCAAATTTGTTCTTCCCAGATGAAGCGGTGCGGCCGGCGTCACTTTAAGGCTTGACGGCTCGTCCATTATGGTATACAATAGACGGCAACTGCTAAGAACCAGGAGGAACTCATGGATTATCCCACGTTGGGCATCAGGAACATCGCGCTGGCGGGGCATGGCCAGACAGGAAAGACGACTCTTTTTGAGCGGCTGCTTTTTTGCGGCGGGGTAATCCCCCAGGCCGAGGCGGTCGAGTCCGGCAAGACCGTAAGCGATTCGTCCCCGGAGGAAATTCAGCGGAAAATCTCCATCTATGCGGCCCTCGCGGCCATTCCCTGGAAGGACACGCTCATCAATATGTGGGACACCCCGGGCTCCGCGGATTTTACCGGGGAGGTGATCTCCGCGTTCCGTTCCTGCGAGCAGGCCCTCATGCTCATCGACGGCCGCTCGGGCGCTCAAATCGAGACGATCAAGCTCTGGCGGGAGCTCAACCGGCGGAACAAGAGCCGTCTGGTGTTCATCAATCACCTGGAAGACCCCAGGGGCGATTTTGCGGCCTCCTCCAAGGACATCCACGCCAAATTCAATGTGGAAGCTTCCCCGGTGACGATTCCCATGGGCCAGGGGGCCGCCTTCAAGGGGGTAATCGACGTGCTCCACGGCAAGGCCTACTTCACCCCCCAGGGGGGCAAAAAAGAGGAGCCCGCGGAGATTCCCGCTGAATTCAAGGGTGACTACGAAGGCGCCCACGACGTGCTCGCCGGGGCCGCCGCCGAGGGCGACGACGATCTCATGGTCAAATTCATCGACGAGGGGGTCCTCACGGAGGAAGAAATCATCCGGGGGCTCAAAATCGCCCTGGCAACCAACCGGATCGTCCCGGTGTTCGCCGGAAGCGTCACCCAGAATTCGGGTCTTGTCCCCCTGCTCAATTTCATCGCCGAAATCGGCATCAACCCGGCCATGGCGTCGGAAACCGCGGTGTCCCCGGAGGGCGCGGAAACGGCGGTGCCGATTTCCCCGGAGGGGCAGTTCTCGGCCCTGGTGGTCAAAACCGCAAGCGATCAATTTTCAGGGCGCATTTCCTACATCAAGGCGGTCACCGGCGCAATCAGGGCTGACTGCGAGGTCTTCAACGTCACCGCCGACCGCAAGGAAAAAATCGGCAAGCTCTACCGCACGGTGGGCAAGAAGCTCACAGAAATAAAAGAGGCCGCAGCCGGGGACATCGTTGTGGCGGTTAAACTCAACGCCTCCACCAGCGACACCCTGGCCGCTGCCCAGGGGGCCCTCCCCTTTGCGCGGCTTTCCATGCCCAACCCGGTCTATTCGGTGGCCCTCTCCTGCCCGGACAAGAAGGCCGAGGACAAGATGGCGGACCAGCTCAACAAGACCAGCGAGGAGGACAGGACGATTTCCTTCACCTACAACGCGGAAACCAAGCAGAACGTGCTTTCGGGCATGGGGGAACAGCAACTGGGAATCATCCTGGACAGAATCAAGTCCTTCGCCAAGATAGACATAAACACGTCGGTGCCCCGTGTCGCCTACCGGGAGACCGTGCAGGGTAAGGCCCAGGCGGAATACACCCACAAGAAGCAGTCCGGCGGGCACGGGCAGTACGCCCGGGTTGTGCTCTCGGTTGAGTCCCTCCCCAGGGGGGAGGCCTACAAATTCACCAACGCCGTGTTCGGCGGGGCGATTCCCAAAAACTATATCCCCGGTGTGGAAAAGGGCGTAAAAGAGGCGATGGAAGCGGGGGTGCTGGCGGGGTATCCGGTGACGGACGTGGCCTCCACGGTGCTCGACGGCAAGGACCACCCGGTGGATTCCTCCGAGGCGGCCTTCAGGATCGCAAGCCGGAACGCCTTCCGGGCGTCCATGCGGAACGCCCAGCCGATTCTGCTGGAGCCCATCATGAACATCACCGTGTGGGTGGAATCCAAGTACCTGGGCGACGTGATGAGCGACATCACGGGCAAGCGGGGCCGCATCCTGGGGCAGGAACAGCTTCCGGGGGGCATCGAGGAGATCCGCGCCCAGGTGCCCCAGGCGGAGCTGCTCCGCTACGCGATCGACCTCAAGTCACTCACCAGCGGCACCGGGGGCTTTGAAACCGCCTTCGACCACTACGACCCGATTTCGGGCAAGATCGCCGATGACGTCATCAAGGCCGCGGCGGAATTCCACGAGGCCCTGCAAGAGGATTAGGGGGAGCGTTGGGGCGGACAGTTTATTATTTCCGGGAGACAACAAAATTCCGGTAACCGTCGGGGATAATTATCTGCGGATTCTGGGGACCCTCCCGGCGTTTGACAGCCCGTGGATGCCCCTGCACTTGTTCCGCCACGCCTTTTTTGACGTACTGCCCAAGGTTGTTTATCGTTACAGACGACAGGTTGTTTGCTGCGCCGCCATTCAGACCTTGAACAAAATAATGGGTAAAATGACCTCCGGTATATCCGTCGTCGGGGAGCGCCTCTTTGGCGGTTTCATTTTGACCGGCGGCGGTAAAAATCACATTGCTGCGGTTTTTTAAAGTGCGGATCACCTTATTGTTATCTATCGCGCCGGAATGACACGCATCAAGAAGTATTATTTTTCTGCCGGGAACATTGACCGCTTCCAGTATTGTTTCGATGTCAATTGCCCTGGTGAAATCCAGTGAACCATCCGCGGCAATATCCATATCCCGCGGCAGGAAATAAAATTTGCCCTCCTCTGTCGTTATACCATGGGAGGCTATTGATAAAACAATAACATCATTGCTGCCGGCCCGTTTAAAAAACGACAGGTTGTCAAGGATATTTTTACGGGTTGGTTTTATGCTGCTGTCATCAGTTATCAGCAGGGTGTTGACGTTTTGGTACTGTTTGCCCTTTTGCAAAAGAAACGCATCCTGTATTTTATGCGCGTCACTGACACAGCCATTGAGGTCTTGCAAATCCTCCCCGGCTAAAGCATTCGGGAAATTACTGTATTCATTGATTCCTATCGCAAGCAGCCAGAGATTCGGTTTTACGCTATTCCCGGCGGCAGAATTATTCATGCGGACAATATCAAGTCCATAATTCATTTTGTTTGAGGACACAACCTCGATAAGATTATTCCCCCTGTCCAGGGTGACGGGCATTTTAAAACTGACCTTTTTGGTGTTTGCGTCAAAGGTGCGGGATTCCAATTGTCTGCCGTTTATTGTCACCTCGATGCTTTCTATGGGCAGATAATCGCTGCCGCCGATACTGTTGGACTCTACCGACAATTCGGCCATGCCCGTAGTTTTGTTGTAGTTGATGATTTTTGCGTTTACCGCCGGCGGCGCAAGGGTGTGCATGATGCTGCCGTATTGGGCGACAACGGGCGGGTCAGGCTGCTTTAATATCCGGGCATGGACGACCTCGGGCTGATAAAAGGAGGCGCTGAATTGCTGGATGCTGTAAACATCGGTGCGGAAACGTATGTTCAGGTATTCATCCCCCCGTGGGGAGGCGTTGTAGTAGCCGTCCGGAGTTATCGCAATCCATTCGTCCCCAAAGGAGAGGTATTGCACCAGTTCTTTGCCGCTCTCGATGTCAAGGCAACTGACCACGCCGTCATCCCTCCCAACAAGGATATACCTGTCATCGTTGCTTATATCAACGGAGGTGTATTGGGCGGGAATATCCGTCATTTCAAAGAGAACATCCCCGGTTGCGATATTCCACTTTTTGATACACCTGTCGGAAAAACACGCCACGGCATATTTGTCGTCATGGGTCAGGGCAAGCGAAAGTGCCTGGCCATTCTGTCTGCCGTTGAGGGTGCGGATAAGCCGGTTTTTCCATGTGTCCCACACTTTGAGATTGCCCCCGTCGGCGGCTATTAATTGCTCGCCGTCCTTTGTGTATTCCAGGTCATACACCGGGGAACTGGGAATTTCGACACGGCTGTCGTCTGAATCAAAGTTGATAAGGGTGATACCCTTGCTGGTGCCTACGGCAAGCACATCATCATCAACATTGAACGCCAAAGAGAGCGGTTGAGGGTCGGTATTTTCGAAGGTGTAGGTTTTGTAGAATTTGTTCTGTATTTTCCGCCTTGGGATCAGTATTTTTACTTCGTATTTTTCGTCTACCGTTTCTACCGTGGTAATTTCCTTGCGCGAGTCAAAATCATAATCCGTTTCGGTTTTAACGGCCGCACCGGTGTGAACTATGTAGGCGAGAAAAAAACTGTCGTTGCTGTACCGCAGGGCGGTAACATGCGCGGATTCTTTTGCCGCCTCTTCATCATAGAGTATATCCCCAGTCGCGGTGTCGAAAACGACAAGCGCTTCATAGGGGATATAGTCAAGAATGTCAATGCCGCCTTTCCAGACCGAGGCCATATCCTTATCGTCGGGGCTGAAAACAGAATATAAGGATTCATCAAATTTAAAGCGGCCATAATTTCTGGTGTAGGTATACTGTTTTGAATCCTCCGCGACAGCGCTGTTTAAAAAATCCCACACGCGCACAATTTCGCGCCCCTCGACGGTGAAAGCGCCGGTTACGAAATACGTGCCGTCACTGCTGAAATTCGCGGTCTTGTTTTTTGTATGCTGGACCGTCTGGGGATAGATTGAAACAAGGCTTTCTTCCCCCTGCACGGTTGCCAGGGAAGCAAGAAAAATCAAAACGACAAATATATGACGCATTTTACTCCTCCTTAATACCCGATTATCTTCAGTTGTTCCGGTTTGTTACTACCTAACCCTGTACCGGAAGACACATACATGGTTCTCAAATTAGTACAGCCGCGGAATGACGAAAAATACACCGAATCCATGCTGGACGGTATGGTGATGCTCGTTAAGCCCGTGCAGTTTTTAAACGCGTTATCGCCAATATATCTGACTCCCTCTGGTATGGTAATGCTTTCCAGACTTTTGCAATCCATAAACGCTTCACCATCAATGCCGGTCACGTTTTTGCCAAGATGTACGGTCTTTAGGGAAGAACACCCGGAGAATCCGTAAATCTTGGTGACTCCATCCGGCAGAGAGATTGAAACCAGGGATGTGCAACCCTCGAAAGTTCCTATTTTTGTAACTGAATTCGGTATGGTAATCGATTCAAGGCTTGTGCAGCCATCGAAACTGCCTATGCTTGTAACTGAATTCGGTATGGTAATTGATTTGAGGTTTGTACACCCTATAAAACCGCCTACATTGGTAACCGAATTCGGTATGGTAATCGATTCAAGGCTTGTGCAGCCGCCGAAACTGCCTAGACTTGTAACCGAATTCGGTATGGTAATTGATTCAAGACTTGTGCAACCGCCGAAACTTCCGAACGCAGTGAGATCCTCCGGCAGTTTGATTGATTTTAGACTCTTACAATCCGTTATGCCCCCAAACTCAACAAGGCTTGGAGGAAGTTCAACTGTTTCAAGATAATCATATCCGGAAAAGGTTCCGGTTATTTTTTTGACGCCGTTCTCGATAATCAGTTTTTTGATGCCCGCACGGTTAAAATACTCCTTCCTGCGGCCAATATCAAGACTCTCAATTGCTCCCGGGATGGTTAATGTCAGAAGATTCTCACATGCTTCAAACACAGAGCCGCCCAGTTTCCGAAGACCGGCGCCAAAGGTAATTTTAGACAGATTTTTGCAGCCGACAAACGCCTCATCCCATATCTCCGTCACCTTGTCCGGTATGGTGATTTCGGTAAGCATAGCACAATTTCTAAATGCTTCCCACTTGATTACTTGAAGGCTTGAGGGAAGCGCGATTTCTTCGACCGAGACGCAATCCCTAAAAGATTGCAGCCCAATTGTCTTGAGTCCTTCCGGGAGGGTAATGTCAATCAAGGAGATGCAGCCCATAAACGTCAAGGCTTCGGTTTCTTCAATACCCGGAGGGAGGGCAATGCTTTCGAGACCGGCGCAGTTTTGAAAAGCCGCCTGCCCTATGCTGGTCAGGGTGGAAGGCAGGTTAATGCTTTGCAGCATATCACAGTCTTTAAATGCCCAGTACTCTATGCTGATAAGACCCTCGGGCAAAATCACCGACCTGAGCCGGGGCATATTGGCGAAAGCATCCTTGCCTATCACCGTAATGCCATCGGGGACCACAACGTCCCTTTCCCGGCCTTTGTATTTAATGAGAGTTGTCCCTTTTATTTCAAAGGGGTCTGCATCGTCGAAACTGTTCTGGCCGCTCACGGCTGCGGAAAAGAGCGCAAGAAAAACCGCCGCAAAAACTGTAACCTTCCTCATACCTTTCCTCCTTCTATTATCTGCATCAAATTCCGCCAACACATCCTCCTCATTCCGCCGCCACGAAATCCGCGCTTCCCATCACTCGTACATGGTGAAGGCCGCCCAGTACATCGGGCGGGTGTAGTCCTCTCCGAATTCGCCGTGGCGAAATGCGTTCTTTACTTCGTAGTAGGCCTCCCGGAATGGTTTGCCCTCGGCGAGGACTTTTTTGTAGAGGGCCGTCATGAAGAGGCTCGTTCCCGTGTCGTCGATTTTCCAGAGACTCACGCCGATGCTGCCCGTGCCGGACACGAGGAAGGCCCGCGCCAGGCCCACCATGCCCTGCCCCCGGCGCATTTCCCCCAGACCCGTTTCACAGGCGGAGAGGAGCACCATGCCGGCGCTGAAGTTGAGGGCCATGATTTCCGGGATGGTGAGGTAGCCGTCGTTTTCATCGCCTTCCTCGTGTTCCCTGGACACCTCGGACATCACGATTCCTGAGCGCCCCGGCTCGTCCTCGTTGAAGTACCCGTGGCAGGCAAAGTGAATAATCGGATACCGCGCCAGTTCTCCCCGCACGGAAAGGTACTTTATCGTCCCTTCGCTTACGTCTTCCTTGAGGTACACGGCGATGGGCCGGTTCTGTTCGTCGGCGATGCGCTGCACCGCGCCCACCTCCGCGGCGGTTCCCGGCAGGTTGATCCACTTTTCGCCGTCAAAGGCCCGCTGGCCCCGGTCCGCGCCCTCGCCGTCCATGTTGTAGACCGCATCCGCAAAGGCGAGGATCGCCATGTTCCGCAGATCCCCCTCCTTGGCGGCGAGCATACTCACCGACACCGAGGGCGACAGGGACAGGGCGTAGGTCTCGCCGAAGTCCGGGCTTTCGTAGGTTTCCCGCAGGATGTCGAAGGGCAGATAGGCCAGGTCGCCGTCGGGGATGATGATGATGTTTTTGACGCCCGCGGGAAGATGGGGCAGGACGGGGGTAATCAAGTGTTCGTAAAGCGCGTTCCGGGAGCCTTCGAGGTTCCTTCCCTTTGATACCACATCCCGGAAGCGCTTCACCGTGCCGTTGTAGTCAAAACCGCTGTCCAGCAGCACCGGCGTAACGCCGTCTTTGGTGAGCACCAGGCAGTAGGAGCCGATGGCGGGGCGCTGTTTTTCGCGTTCGCTCAAGA
>JAISTZ010000084.1 GCA_031272345.1 Spirochaetaceae bacterium
GAGCTGTATCACGCCGGCTTTGGAAGCATTGTACGAGCATTGGGGCTGGGGCACGTTCACGATATGAGCGGACATGGAAGCGGTGTTGATTATCGAACCGCCGCCCTGCCGTATCATAACCTTTCCCGCCGCCTGGGCTGTAAGAAACACTCCCGTCAAATTGATTGTGATGACCCTGTTCCAGTCCTCGAGAGTCATGTCTTCTGCCGGGATGTTCATGCAGATGCCGGCATTGCAAAAGGCCGCGTCGATTCTGCCGAATTCCGCGAGTATTGTGCCTATCATGGCGTCAACGTCGCTTTTTTTGGTAACGTCCGCCGTGAGGGCAATCGTTTTTTTGCCTGTCGCCCTGGCGATTGCTCCCGCTGTCTTTTCCGCGGTCCCGCCGTCAACATCGACGATCGCAACGTCGGCTCCGGCTTCCGCCAGAGCGATGGCAATGTTATACCCGATGCCCCGCGCGCCGCCGGTTACAAAAGCTTTTTTCCCGTCAAGCCGTAGTTTTTCAATAATTCCCATGTGAGGCCCCCTTATTGTTTCTTGAGTTCCACTGAAAACGTGAATCCTTCCCTCACCCCAAAAACTTCTTCATCGCCTTGAAAGCATCCTGGGACTCCGGGACCTCCGGCATCTCGAAGGGGAACACGTGAATCAGCCCGTGGGACACATACACCTTGACCGGAATGCCCAGCTTGTGCATCTTGTCCGCCACAATCAGGGCGTCCGAGAGGAAGACCTCCGCATCGTCCACGCAGAAGAACGTGGGGGGGAAGCCCGTGAAGTCCGCGTATTTGGGGGACACCTCCGGGTCCTTCACCTTGCTGAGATCGTCCAGGTAGAAGGGCACCGTGGGGGCGAGGTCCACGTTGAACACCGGGTCAACCTCACGGTTGAGCTTGTACGACGGGCTTTCCAGGGCGAAGTCGAGGTACCCGGACAGGATGACGGCCTTGCCGGGGAGGGGCCTGCCCTGCCTCTTGAGCCTGACGCAGAGGGCCATGGCGTAGGTTCCCCCGGCGGACTCTCCGGACACGATGATGTTCCCGGGGTCGATGCCGAGTTTGTTCACCAGGTAGTCCCAGCCCCAGGTTGAATCGTCAACCCCCGCGGGGTACTTGTGTTCCGGGGTGTACCGGTATTCGCAGGCGTACACGGGAAGCCCCAGATTCACGGCCAGGGAAATCGCGTTTTTGCGGCACCACTTGCCGTTTCCCCGCATGAAACCCCCGCCGTGGATGTAGTAGATAACCCGCTTTTCCTTGGGGTCCGGCTGCTTAAATTTGTAGCTGTACAGGTGGAGCCCGTGGGGGGCGTCAACATCTTGGCGTATTAAGGTTGACGGAGTGGAGTCGTCCAGGTAGACGAGCTCGTTCCCGGGGGCCATCGGGTAGGGCGCCTGCTCGGCAAAAAGCTCAGGTATCCGTTTTTTTGCCGCCGGGGAAGGCTCTTTTTCGATGTGGGTGAGCCAGGGCGCGCCCTCGTAATCCTTAAACAACAATGGGTTGCTCATTTTTTTCCTCCTTTCAAATAAAGAAAAAACCACGGACAGGACGGCTTCGCCGTCCTTCACAAGCCCCACGGACAGCCCTTATGCGCCCGTGGGGTCCGTGTGGCCCGTGGTTTACGCTTACTTCCCGGCCTTCTTGGCTGCCGCTGCGGCGAAGTCGAAACTGTCGTCCCCGGCGTGTTCGCGCAGGTAGGGCCGCTCTTCGTAGCCGCCCTTCTTGATGCACGCGCCGATAAGCCCGCCGATGATTGCGGGGATGATGTAGCCCAGGTCGCCGGTCACCTTGAAGAGGATGTTCCACCCCCCTACTTTTGCGGCGTCAGTGGAAAGATTCATTGCCGCGGAATACGGCGTTTGACCGAACATCCAGCCCACCAGGTTGAAGAACCCCTTCATGTGCTCCGTAAAGCCGACGATTTCAAATTTCTCGTTGAATTGCATCGTCGCGGCCAGGCCGAGGTGCACCTGACCGTTTGCGTCAGGCATGGCGTCGATTCCGGCAGTGACCGTGAAGAGATACGCCAGGCCCCACACGAGGCCCCAGATGCCCGCCGCAATCGTTGCGCCCCGGTACACGTTGTCGTTCTTGATGTAGTCGGTGAACAGGTTCAGGATGATGAGCACAACCGTGATGGGCGCGGTAATCAGCAGCACGGGAATCGTCAGGTTGAGCAGGGTGTCAACCCCGGAAGCGGTGGTTGAAAGGGCGATCGCGATGACGAATGCAATCACCATGCCGATGATGACGGCGTTTTGATATTTGAGCTTCCTGCCGGAGATGCGGCTGTAGTATTCGGAGGTGAGGGAGATACAGCCGATTGCCGTGGTGAAGGTGGCGAACAGGACCGCCAGCCCGAAAATCACCGTGCCCGCGAGGCCCAGGTTGCTGGAGATGATGTAGTTGAGCAGGTAAATCTGCCCCAGGGAGCCGCCGCCGTACATTTCCATGAGCGCCGGGTCGTTTGAATAGAAGAGACCCAGGAGCGCCAGGCCCAGGTAAATCACCACCAGACAAATCGCCGCCACAACGCCGGACTGAAGGATCGTCTTGGTCTGGTCGCTGGCTTTTTTGATGCCCTTTGCCTGAAGCCCCGCGATGATGATGACCGCGATAATCGTGCCCGTGGCTGCGTCAAAGGTCTGCAAGCCCTGGGTGATTCCGAAGGCGATGATGCTCGGCGAACCCGTGGCCACCGCTTCGGGGCGGACCCCCGTGCCGGACATGTTCGCCAGGCCGATGACAATCAGGATGATCAGGATGACCAGGAGCGCCGGGGTGAGGAATTTGCCCACCACGTCGATGACCTTGCTGGGGCGGATCGCGCAGAATGTCGCCAGCGCAAGGAACACCACGATGAAGATGATCGCGTCCGGGCGCACTCCGGTGAGCCCCTGGGGGACGTTCCCGAAGCCGCCGTATTTGATCGGCTCAAAAAACACCTGATAGGACATCAGCGCCGTGCGCGGAACGACCACAAGCAGCGAACCGATGAAGGTTGCCACCGCTCCAATGATGATCATGAATTTGCGGCCGGGTCTGTAAAAGACGCCCAGTTCAACCTGGGGGTATTTGCCGGAAGCCGCAAGTCCAAGGACACCCAACACGGTATCGAAGATGATAAAGAAGATGAACCCGGCAAGCCAGGAACTTCCTCCACCGACGAAGCCAAGGAACGGCGGGAAAATCAAGTTCCCGGCCCCAAAGAATGTTGAGAAAACCATGAACCCAACGGTCACGATGGTTACCCAACGCTTTTCTTGCTGTTCTGCCATACAATCCTCCAACACATAAGATTCCCCGTCCAGGACGGGTTTTTTCATCCATACCGTACAGTATCGTTCCAAAAAACACAATGATTTTCTGGAAAATCGGCTATTTTATCGCATCCAAAGCGGGGGTATACGCCAATTTGTGGGCCTCCGCCACGCCCTTGTAGGTGATTGCCCCCTTGTAGACGTTCAGCCCCTCGAGGAGGCCGCCGTCCTTTTTGAGGGCCCCTTCCACCCCCAGGTCCGCGATGGCAAGGCCGTACCCCAGGGTGGCGTTCCCCAGGGCCAGGGTTGACGTGTTGGACACGGCCCCGGGCATGTTGCCCACCGCATAGTGCACCACCCCGTCCACCGTGTAGACCGGGCTGTCGTGGTAGGTGACGCGGCTCGTCTCGGCGCTCCCGCCCTGGTCGATCGCCACGTCCACGATGACCGACCCCTTCTTCATGGTGGGAAGGTGGGACTTCTTGAGCAGCTTGGGCGTGGAGGATCCCGGAATCAGCACCGCGCCGATCACCACGTCCGCCTTGGGCAGAATCTCGGCGATGTTCTCCGGTGTTGAATACAGGGTGCTGATCTTGCTGCCGTAGATGTCCTCCAGGTATTCGAGCCGGTCAAGGTTGATGTCAACAACCGTGACATGGGCGCCGAAACCAACCGCGGTCTTTACGGCATTGGCCCCCACGATTCCCGCCCCAAGCACCACCACCTCCGCGTGGGGAACGCCGGGCACACCGGAAAGGAGCACCCCCTCCCCGCCGAAGGGTTTCTCCAGGTATTTGGCCCCCTCCTGCACCGCAAGGCGCCCGGCGATCTGGCTCATGGGCTTGAGGCAGGGAAGCTGCCCCTTCTTGTCCTTGATGGTCTCAAAAGCCACGCCGATGCATTTTGCCTTGACCAGGGCGTCCGTTTGGGGCCGGTCCGGGGCAAGGTGCATGTAGGTGTAGAGGATTTGATTTTGCCTGATGAGGCCGTATTCAGCCTCCAGGGGCTCCTTGACCTTGTAAATCATGTCGCTCTGGCCCCAGACCTCCTGTGCGCCGGGGAGAATCTTTGCCCCCGCCTTGACGTAGAGGTCGTCCGGGAACCCGGACCCCTCCCCTGCGCCTTTTTCCACAAAAACCGTGTGCCCGTGGTTCTTGAAGGCCTCCGCCATCTTTGGGGTTAGCCCCACCCGGTACTCGTGTTTCTTGATTTCCTTGACTGTCCCAACCTTCATGATGCAACTCCTTCTATAAATTCCTTCATCTCCTGAAAGACGAGTTTGGATTCGGGGGTTTTCTGAACGTCCGTGGCGAACACGTGCCACAGGCCGTGGAAGATGTGGGCCTTGACCTTGACGCCCTGGCTGTACATCTTGGCGGCGGTTTCCACGGAATCGCTGCACAGGACTTCCGTGTCGTCCGCCACAAAATACACCGGCGGGAACCCGGTAAAGTCCCCAAAGTAGGGGGACACCTCCGGGTCCTTGAGGTATTTGTCGTCAACGTAGAAGGCGACGATTGCCGGGGAGACCCCCGCGGGGAACACTATGTCCTTGCCCAGGTTGTACTTGTGGCTCGGAAGCGAAAGGGTGCAGTCCGTCATGGGCGAATTGAGGAGCAGGCAGTTGGGGGAGCCGATGCCCAGCCGCTTGAGCCTGACCGCCAGGGCCGCCGCCAGGTTCCCCCCGGCGGAATCCCCCGCCAGGATGATGTCCGAGGGCTTGTAGCCCAGGGTTTTGGTGAGGTAGGTGAATCCCGTGAAGACTTCGTCGAGCTGGACCGGGTATTTTGCCCCGGGGGCCAGGGTGTATTCCATGGCCACCGAGGGGACTCCCAGGCGCTGCAAGTGGAGCAGGGCGAGCTGCCGGCAGTAGCTGCCGTTCCCCCGCACAAAGCCGCCCCCGTGGAGGTAGTAGATCAGCCGCTTTTCCGAGCGGTTCTTGGCTTCGTCCTTGTATTTGTAGAGGAAGAGGTTTACGCCCTTTTCCGTGATGTCCGTGCGGGTGTACCCTTCCGGGGTGGAGTCGTCGATAAAATCGCCGTATTCAATCCCTGGGCGGATGGGGTAGTTTTTGGCCTTCCACATCCGCTCAGCCTTTGCGACTTCCAGGGCATACGAGGACGGTTCGCTTTCCGTGTGGATGAGCCACGGGGCGTCCTTGAATTTGTCAAATACTGGGTTCATACAACCTCCTTGGTATCTTCTTTTTATTGGTTTGATTGTAATAGGGTACACCGGAACTCTAAAAAAAGCAAGGGGTTTCGGGGGAAATTCAGCCTCCCTCTTCCCCTGGGTTGACTTTTCCCCTGGGACGGCTATACTGCATAACCAGAAAAAAAATGGATGCGTCGTTCCAAAAGATAAAAACCACTCCCCTCAGGTCCCAGGTCTATACCCAGCTCAAAAATCAACTCATCAGCGGAGTGTGGCAGGCGGGCCAGCGGCTGCCTTCGGAGCACGAGCTGTGCGGGGTCTTCGGGGTAAGCCGCGTAACCGTGCGGGCGGCCTTGCAGCAGCTCGAAATTCTGGGGCTTGTGGAGACCCGGCACGGGGACGGCACCTTTGTCACCCCCAGGCCCAGCATTGACGACATGTTCCAGGCCCAGCGCCACCAGGACATCTTCACGATTCTGGAATACCGCAAGATGGTGGAAAAGGGCACAATCGGCATTGCCAGCGAAAAAATCACCCCGGAGGACATCCTTGTGCTGGAGGCAATGTACGCCCGCATGGAAGGGGCCTGCAAGGCCCAGGACATCCCCAGGTGTTCCGCCGCGGACACGGAATTTCACCAAAAAATCGCCGGGGTGTCGGCGAATCCCATCATCGCCAAGGTCTACAACTACACCTACGACATCCTCTCGGTAGCCATGACGGACATCATGCTCCTCACCGGCCCGGAAATCGCCCTCCACTACCACAAAAAAATCCTCGACGCCCTCACGGTGCGGAACAAAGCCGAATGTGAGCGCCTCATGGAAGAACACATCGCATACAACATTGATTTTATCAGGAAGTATGACACGGAACACCGGCTCCGCTGAAAAATTCCGCGCGGCCCCTTGACTCTTTTTGCAATGTGTTGTTTCCTAAGAAACGCAACAACGTCGTTGCGGACCGCGGTCTTCCGCGGGGCGGGCTTGTCCCGCCGGTGTGGGCCTGGCCCGCATCAATTCTCCGGGGGGCGTTGGAGCGCTCCTCAAAAACACAAGGAGCGCAGGATGAAAAAATCAACTGTTTGCGTACTGGTTCTCACGCTGGCTGCTGCGGCATTAACTTTTTTTGGCTGCAGCAAGAAAGAGGAAACCATCAAGGTGGGGTTCAACATCCCCCTTACGGGCAACTCGCCCAAGATCGGCGAGGGCGCAAAGTATGCGGGGGAACTCGTCAAAAAGCACGTAAACGGCGCGGGGGGCCTGGAAGTGGGCGGCAAGAAGTACCACGTGGAGTTTATCTACGTGGATAACGAGCTCAAGCCCGAATCCGCCGTGCAGGCCGCAACCCGGCTCATCGAGCAGGACAAGGTGCTCGCTGTGGTGGGCCCCTGCGGTTCAGGCCGGGCGAACCCCGCCGGAGAGATCAACAACACCAGCCGCACCCCCATGATTTCGCCCTGGGCCACGAACCCGGCGGTCACCCTGGACCGGCCCTACGTGTTCCGGGCCTGTATCCTTGACCCCGTGCAGGCAACCGCCGCGGTCGCCTTCGTCAAGCAGACCTTCCCCACGGTGGCAAAAATCGCGGTCCTCTACAATATAGAAGACGACTATTCCAAGGGCCTGGCCGAGTATTTCCGGGACCGGTGGACCGCCGGGGGCGGCGCAATCACCGCCTTCGAGAGCTTCGGTGAACAGGACAAGGACTTCTCCGTGCAGCTCACAAAAATCGCGGCCTCCGGGGCGGAATTCCTCTACCTGCCGGACTACTACAACCACGTGGCGTTGATTATCCCCCAGGCAAAGAATCTCGGGTGGGGAGCCAAGCCCATCATGGGAAGCGATTCCTGGGGTTCCGCCGACCTGGTGTCCCTGTCGAACGGCGCGGTCAAGGGCTACTACTTCACCACCCACTACGCGGCGGCCGGGGCAACGGGCAGCACCAAGGCCTTCATCGACGAATACAACGCCGCCTACGGCTATGTGCCGGACGACGTGGCCGCCCTCTCCTACGACTCCATAAACCTGGTGCTCAAGGCGATTCAGGACGCGGGGATCACGGGCAGCCTGCAAAAGGACCGGGAGAACATCAGGAACGCCCTGGCGAACCTGAACTCCTACCCGGGAATCACCGGCAACATCACCTTTGACGCCAACGGGGACCCGGAAAAGGAAGCTGTGGTGGTTCAGGTGAACGACGCGGGCGAATTCGCCTATGTCACACGGCTGCGGTAGCCGGACGCCGGAACGGTAAGCCGCCATGGCCGCGCGAATTTTACAGAACGTGTTCAGCGCCCTCCAGTGGGGGAGCTTCTACTCGATAATCGCCCTGGGCTACTGTTTGGTCTACGGAGTGCTCCGGCTGATCAACTTTGCCCACGGGGACATCTTCATGGCGGCGTCCTACTTTGCGTTTTTTATAGCCACCGCGCTCCTGGGAGCGATTACCGGCGGCGGGCCCGTGGTGTTCGTGCTCACGTTAGTGGGCACCATGGTCGTCACGGCCCTGCTGGGAATCACCATCGAGCGGGTGGCCTACCGCCCCCTCAGGCGCAAGGGGGTGAACCGGCTCTACGTGGTGATTACCGCCCTCATGGTGGGATTCATCCTGGAAAACGGGAACCTGGCCCTGTTGGGGGCAAGCTCCAAGCGCTTCCCCGTGATAATCCCGGAGCGCATCTGGGAGATCGGCCCGGTGGTGCTGACGAACCTCAAGGTGCTCGTCATCGCGGCGGCCCTGGCGGTGTTCGGCATCCTGCAATTCATCGTGCAGAAAACCGTGTTCGGCATGTCCATGCGGGCGATTTCCTACGACAAATTCGCCATCCCCCTCATGGGCATCCCCGTGAACGGGGTCATCACCTTCACCTTCGCCCTGGGCTCCGGCCTGGCGGCGGTGGCGGGGATTCTCTTCGGTATGTCCTACCCCGTGCTGGGGCCCTACATGGGCATGATTATCGGGTGGAAGGCCTTCATCGCGGCGGTGGTGGGCGGCATCGGGGACATCAAGGGCGCGTTCCTGGGGGGCTTCATCCTGGGGTTCATCGAAATTTTCATCGCCGCCTTCTTTCCGTCAAGCTTTAAAGACCTGGTGTCTTTCGTGATTCTGCTGATTATTCTCTCGATTCGCCCCACCGGATTTTTCGGCGTGGCAAAGAGCACAAAAATATAGGAGAGCCCCATGGCTTTACAGGGGGCGCACGAAGGCGCCCGCAAAAAGACAAACCTTCTGCTCACCGGCATAATGGCAGGCTCGCTCGCGGTCGTCGTGGTCCTGGCGGCTTTAGGGGTGATTAACCAATACATCCAAACCATCCTGATGACCATCGGAATCAACATCATCTTTTCCGCCAGTTTGAACATCGTGAACGGCTACATGGGCGAATTTTCCTGCGGCCACGCGGGGTTCATGGCGGTGGGGGCCTACGTGTCGTCGGTGCTGAGCCTGATTCTGTTCACGGAGAACAAATTCTTCGGTTCTCCCCTCCTCCCGCCGGCCTCGGCGGTGGTCCTCTTTCCCCTGGTGATTCTGACCGGCGGAATCGTTGCGGCCCTGGCGGGGCTCATCGTGGCGATTCCCTCCTTCAAAACCAGGGACGACTACCTGGCGATCATCACGATTGCGGCCAACTACATCGTCATGACCGCGATCAACAACATGGAAATCATCGGGGGGCCCCGGGGGCTCATGGGTATGAAGGCCACCATCTTTGCCATGGGTGACGTAGCTCCCCTGCCGTGGACTCTCCTGTGGGTGATTCTCTTCACCATTTTCTGCGTGATTCTGATCAAGCGGCTCATGGGGTCCGTCATGGGCAAGGGGATTTCCGCCATCAGGTACGACGAAATTTCCGCGGAAATTATGAGCGTGAACACGAACCGGATGAAGCTCCTGGCGTTCATGTTTTCTTCGGGCCTGGCGGGAATCGCCGGGGGGCTCTTTGCCCACGAGCTGGGGTTCATCAACCCCGCGTCCTTCAACATCATGAAAAGCACCGAGGGTCTGGTGATGGTCTACCTGGGGGGCATGGGGTCCCTTTCGGGGTCGGTGCTCTCGGCGGTGCTCTTCACGTTCCTCCTGGAGCTGCTGCGGCCCGCGCAGATTCTCAAGTGGGTGCTCATCCCCCTCCTGCTGATTCTGCTCATGCAGTTCCGTCCTGAGGGCATCCTCGGCAACAGGGAGCTCAGCGACCTGCGGCTCCGCTCCAGGTTCGCCAAAAAATCCGGCAAAGGAGGGGCGTAATGGCGCTGCTCAGCATTTCCAGGCTCACCCACCAGTTCGGGGGCCTCCAGGCCCTCACGGACATCAACATCTCCCTGGAAAAGGGCGAAATCGCCGGGCTTATCGGGCCCAACGGCGCGGGGAAGACAACGGTGTTCAACCTGGTGAGCGGGTTTTATGTGCCCACACGGGGCGACATCGTCTTTAACGGGGTGCGGCTGAACGGCAAGAGGCCCCACGAAATCGCGGCCCTCAAAATCGGGCGCACCTTCCAGAACATCCGCCTCTGGAGCGAGATGACGGTCCTCGACAACATCCGCATCTCCCAGCACTACCGCCTGGGCTACAACGCGGCGGACGCTTTCTTTCACACGAAGCGGTTCAAGCGCCGGGAGGCTGAGATTCGACATTCCGCCGAGGAGCTGCTTGAGGTTTTCAAGCTGTCTGACCTGGCTATGGAATACCCCAAGAATCTGCCCTACGGAATCCAGAGGCGGGTTGAAATCGCCCGGGCATTGGCCCTGGGACCGGAGCTGCTCATGCTGGACGAGCCCGCCGCTGGCCTGAGCACCGCCGACGTGGCGGAGCTGATTTCCTACGTGCGGTGGATTCACGACACCTTCCACCTGACGATCTGGATGATTGAACACCAGATGCAGGTGATTATGACTCTCTGCGAAAACATCACGGTGATCGACTTTGGGAGCGAAATCGCCCGGGGCTCCCCGGACCAGATTCGCGCGAACCCGGACGTGATTAAAGCCTATCTTGGGGACGGAGACATCTGATGCTGCTAGAAGTGCAAAACCTGAAGGTTTCTTACGGTAATATCGAGGCCCTCCACGGCATTTCCTTTTCCGTTGACCGGGGCGAAATCGTCACCCTCATCGGCGCAAACGGCGCGGGCAAGACTTCCACCCTCCTCAGCCTGGCGCGGCTTCCCCGTCCGGAGGCCCCCACGGTGACAGGCGGGGACATCCTCTACAACGGGCAGAGTATCCTCAAGACCGAGCCCCACGTGCTGATTCAAAAACGAATGCTTGCCCTGGTGCCGGAGGGGCGGCACATCTTCGGGAACCTGACGGTGCTGGAAAACTTGCAGATGGCCGCCTCGTCCCGCAAGAGGGACGCGGGCAACATCGCGGAAACCGACGAGACGGAGTCCCTGGTCTACGACCTCTTCCCCAGGCTCTACGAGCGGCGCAAACAGCGGGGGGAGCTCCTCTCCGGGGGTGAACAGCAGATGCTGGCCGTGGGCCGCGCCCTTATGACCGGCGCGGACTTCATCATGCTGGACGAGCCCTCCATGGGCCTTGCCCCCAAGCTGATGCAGGAGATGTTCCGGGTACTCAAGCAACTGAACTATCAGCGGAACATGACGATTCTGGTGGTGGAACAAAACGCCAGAGTCGCCCTGAAATTCGCGGACCGGGGCTACGTGCTCAACACCGGCGAAATCATCGCCAGCGGCGCATCAGAGGAGCTCGCGGCCAACCCGGACGTGCAGAAGGCGTATCTGGGGGGATGATTTTAACCACGGGAGGGGCTACTTTGGGAGTGGTAGATGCCCTGGGCCGGAACGCCGCGCCCAGCCTGATCTGCCGCCCTGGCCGAAATTTCCCGTTCATCCGCGGCGAGTTTTTCCGCATATTCGATGAGCATACGCCGGGCCGTTGGGGAGAGCTGCCTGAACACTTCCAGGAGCCGTTTTTCCCCCGCCGAAAGGACGGCGGCCTGGTCCAGCATGTCCCCTGCCCCGGAGCGGAACCACTCCTCCCGCACCCCGAAGGTCAGGCAGATGAGGCGGACGTTCTGCTTCGAAAGAGCCGTTCTGCCGGATTCCATGTGTGAAATGGCCACATCCGAAACACCTATTTTTTTGCCAAAAGCGCTCTGGGTTAGGTCCAGCGTTTTGCGAAGTTGTTTTAGCCGCTCCTTCATGCTTGTATTATTCCCAAAACCTAACATAAAACAAGAAAAAATTTAAAAAAACGAAAAAAGTGTGTTGACCAATCGTATTATGTTAGGATAAAATCGTGTTATCTTAGGGTTTTGAGGACTATGTTGTGGCTTTTACAAAGGAAGAACAGAAACTGCTGGAACTTCACCGGTCACTGAAAACCGTGCAGGGCAAGGACGCGCTCCTGGTTCAAGCGGAGGCCCTGCTCAAGGCGCAAAAACCAGTCGGAAGCCGTAAAAACCGTCTCCAAAAGCCATTCGTCAACTGGCGTATGCCATAAAGGGGTCATAGGCCCTGCCCGTATGGGCGGGGAGGGATTACACGCTGTCTACAGGACAGCGCGATGAGGCGGGTTTTCTATGAAATCCACCATTTTCAAAGCCATCATCGGGATGGTGTACGCTTTAGCGCTCGTAAGTGCAGCAACGACATTCGTCAGTTGCGACAACGGCACTGACCCCGGCGGCTGGGAGGATGACCCCGGCGTCAGCGGCTGGGAGTATGAAGAGGAACTCGTCCGGTCCGCCACGCCCACGGCCACGATAACCACCGTCGCCAAGACTTCCTTGACCCATGCATACGTGGACTTCACCCTGACCAATGAAACGGAGATCACCGGGACCTGGGAGGTCTACACCCACGTCTGGTACAACACCCTGGCCAGCGATGTAACCGCCGCCATCACCACCTGGCCCACCCTGCGCCTTACCCACACGAGCGACATCCCCGCCGGCTACTACTATGTGTCGGTAACAGAGGACGGCAAGTACGAAAGCGAGCGGCTGGCCCTCTTTGTCAGCGTCCAAGCCGAGACAGTAACCGGCGTCACCGCCGCGAACATCACGGAGAAGCTCGCCGCTTTAGGCGCGAACGACGCGGCGCATCCCCATACGCTGACACTTGATAGTGGTACCGTAATCACGAACTCATCCACATGGGGAACCATCAACACGGCAGTACATAACGCGCAGCGGTATGTGGTCCTGGACTTGATCGCCTGCACGGCGGCCAACAACACAATATCCGGGACCTTCGCCCCTTTTTCTCCTGCCAGCGGATATGCCATGAACACCATCATAACCAACTATGTTACGGGTATTACTCTGCCGTCAACACTGACCAGCATCGGCGACAACGCGTTCTACTTCTGCGACGGCCTGACCAGCGTGACCATAGGGGACAGCGTGACCAGCATCGGCAAGTACGCGTTCTCCTGCACCAGCCTGACCAGCATCACCATACCGGCCAGCGTGACCAGCATCGGCGGCTCGGCGTTCTACTACTGCGACGGCCTGACCAGCGTGACCATAGGGGGCAGCGTGACCAGCATCGGCGACTACGCGTTCCAATACTGCACCAGCCTGACCAGCGTGACCATCCCGGCCAGCGTGACCAGAATCGGCGACTACGCGTTCCAATACTGCACCAGCCTGACCAGCATCACCGTGGATACGGGAAATGCAAACTACGCTAGTGTGGACGGCGTCCTGTTCAACAACGCCAAGACCGAGCTGATTCAATACCCGGCAAGTAAAACCGGAACCGCGTATACGATACCCTCCACCGTGACCAGCATCGGCCAGAGCGTGTTCAACGGCTGCGCCAGCCTGACCAGCGTGACTATACCGGCCAGCGTGACCAGCATCGGCTACTCGGCGTTCCAATACTGCACCAGCCTGACCAGCGTGACGTTTGATGCGGGAAGCATCAGCAGTACGAACTTTGCCAACAACGCTTTCGGTTCTAGCTCTGGGTACAGCGGCAACTACATCGGCGACTTGCGGATGAAGTACCTGGCGTCAGGCGGCGGTGCGGGGACCTATACGCGGGAAAGCGGGGGGACGACCTGGACGAAGCAGGAGTAGCGGACTGCAACTCGAGCGCGGGCGAGGAGTCCCGCGCAAACCTGCCAAGCCGGGCGCATAGGGGCCGCGTTGCGGCCCGCGCTGGGGGGCGGGAAAGCCGAGCGGGCTATAAACGCGAAGGAGTTTTTATGACAGGCGGCACAGACAGATTTTTTATTTCAATGCTAGACGCGCTTGCTCATGGGTCGAATCCGTATCTTAACGAGGACACCCTCAAAACAAAGACTGGTTTTGAGAAGTTTGAATTTGAAAAAATGATAGACGCAATCAAGACCGGCATGAAAGACACAAAAAAGCCAAGTGATTGGAAAACAAGTGATCCAGATTTGTATAAAATGGTCACAAAATCACTGGCTATTCTCTGTTTCTTTTCACATGGACATGATGATGACCTTGAAAAGGTGATGTCGAAATACCACATCGACAAGCAGAAGCTGATAGATATGCTGTCGTCTATCTGGGGTACAGCAGTTACTGTGGGAAATGGGGAGTATGAGAAAATACTTAACCAGTAATACCAAAGTAAAAAGTCAGCAGCGCAAAGGGTGACAGTCACCCGGTGCTATGTGGGGTTTTGAGAAAAGGCCGTGAGCGGAGGGGGCAACGGAGGCCAACGGCTACAAAATGGCGACGGGCACCTACACGCTGAGCGGCAAAACCTGGACGAAGACGGCGTAGGAAGAAAAGCGCGGGCGTCTTGAGAAGAGGCCCGCGCACCCCACCAAGCCTGGCGCACGAGGGCCGCGTTGCGGCCTGTGCTGGGGGGCGGGGCAGGATGCCTGGGGGCGTTTTTGTTTCCCAAGCAGGGGCGCGAGGGCTTTGCAGGGGGCGAGGTAGCCCGCGAGTCTTCCGTCGTCGCCGTCGTTGACTTTGCGGTTTTTTGTTGCGGCGGGTCTAAAACCGTGATTCAGCGGAGAGTCTGGGGGGACCCGCGCATCCCGCCAAGCCTGGCGCACACGGGCCGCGTTGCGGCCTGCGCTGGGGGGCGGGGCAGGATGCCTGACGGCGGGGCGGAGCAGGAGTCTACCGAGGGTGGGCGGTAGGATTTTGGCATCGCGGGGCGAGTCTTCCGACAGAGATGCCTGGGGCACAAAACACAGGTTTAATCCGCTGTGCGGGTAAAACATACATTGCGCCGGTTGGCGTAATAACGTAAAAAAATTTTACCAGGGAGGTAAAACATGAAAAAATTGATGGTTGGACTGCTCATTGCAGCCCTTTTTTGCGGCGCGGCTTTTGCGCAAACCCCGCTTTCGGTGAGCGCAGGCGCACGCGTCTTCTACAATGGACTGTTTACTGCCACGAAAGTGACGGGCACAGACTTTAGTCCATACGACATCAACAGCTTTGGCATCGGCGCCTTTCTCGACGCGACATACGCGGAAATCGGGCTCGACTTCATGTTCGGCAATTATACCCAAGAAGGTATGCCCGATGATACCACTTTCTCGTTAAACCACTTCGGTTTCTCCGTCCTGGGCAAATACCCTGTTTCCCTGGGCACGGTGACAGTTTTCCCGCTCCTCGGTATCGACTACCAGATTTTCATAGACGGACAGGCGAAGTCCGGCGGCCCTTCAACGGATATAAAGCGTTCTGACCTGAATACTGGATACGAAGATTACTTTGACGCCTTCTCCATCGTTGCCGGCGGGGGCGTGGACTACAATCTGACCGAGAAGCTCTACCTTCGCGGGAGTTTCACCTGGAACTTCAAACTGGACAGCGAGTACGAGTCTGATGCTAGAGAGTCATCTGATGATTACGGCATAGACCTTACCCTCTTTACATCAGGGCCGCGCATCAGTCTTGGTTTAGGCTACAAGTTCTAACCGTATGATCCGTCCGCATCTTCGGGCATCCCGGGCGCGGGTGATGGGCCCCGCGCACTACCCGCCAGCCTTGGCGCATATGGGGAGCGTTGCTCGCTGCGCTGGGGGGCGGGGGAGCCGCGCAAATGGCCCGCCACGAAGGCGCGGACCACTGCGGCCTGCTAGAGCGCCCTAACGCGCAAGCCCACCGGGAAGGCGGGGCTTGTTGTTGGGGGGGCTTGTTGAATGAAAATGCCCTT
>JAISTZ010000145.1 GCA_031272345.1 Spirochaetaceae bacterium
CGGATTTTCGACATCTGGTTCATCACCTGGTCCCCCGCCACGAGCAGAAAGTCCGAAAACATCAATTCCACCACAGGCCTGAGGCCGGTGAGGGCCATGCCGATTCCCATGCCCACAAAGCCCTGTTCGGAAATAGGTGTGTCCTTCACCCGTTTGTCGCCGTATTTTTCCAAGAGTCCCACGGAACACTTGAAGTTGCCCCCGATAAAAGCTACGTCTTCGCCAATCAGCAGGACGCGCTCATCCCGCGCCATTTCTTCATCCAGAGCTTCCCGGATTGCGTCCCTCATCATTATTTCTCTCATTGTGATCTCCTTCTTTTATACGAAAAGGTCGCTGAATGCTTCCGATACGTCAGGATATGGGCTTGACTTTGCAAACTCCACCGCTTCACGGATTTCTGCCTCGAGGTTTTTCTCCAGATCGGCGATTTCCTTTTCAGGGGTCGCCAATTCCAGAAGCCGCTTGCGGAAATTCTTCACCGGGCACTTCGCCATCCAGTGTTCTTTCTCTTTTGTATCCCGCCGTGAACGGTACTCGCCGGGGTCTCCCACGTGGTGCCCCTGCCAGCGGTAGGTCTTGCACTCGAGAATAGCCGGACCTTTCCCGTCCCGGGCGTCTTTCACGAGCTTTTGCGCCGCTTCATAGACCGCGATCACATCCATGCCGTCCACGATGACTCCCGGAATGTTGTATGCCTTCGCCCTGTCCGCCAGGTCTATGGTGTTGGTCACGTCCCGGATGTCTACCGATATGCCGTAGAGATTGTTTTCAATCACGTAGATAATCGGGAGTTGCCACGCCGCCGCCATGTTGATGCTTTCGTGAAACGTGCCCTCGTTGCTGGCGCCGTCCCCAAAGAAAGATACGACCACCTGTTTGGTGCCCCGGTATTTGATGCTGTAAGCGGCGCCCGTGGCGATGGGAATTTCCCCGCCCACGATGCCGTTGGCGCCCAGGATGCCCTTCGTCATGTCCATGATGTGCATGGAACCGCCCTTGCCCCGGCAGTAGCCGGTTTCCTTGCCGAGAATTTCCGCCATCATGCGCTTGATGTCCGCTCCCCGGGCCACAAGATGACCGTGTCCCCTGTGGGAACTGCCGATGTAGTCATCCGCTTCCAAGGCTGCGCACACCCCCGTAGCGACCGCCTCTTCACCCATGTAGAGGTGGGCGAGACCCGGCATCAAACCTTTCTTATAGAACTCGAATACTTCTTCCTCAAACCTGCGGGTCCGATACATCGTTTCGTAGAAATGCAGCAGCAGGTTCTTGGCGTATTTGTTAGAACTCATGTAGATTCGTTCCTCCTTTGATAAAATGTAATAACGATGAATTATCTAGCATAATTCATGCCAAACTGCGGACCCAAAAGCAGTATGTTTTATTTTGTTTCATTTGAATTGTTTTTCCGCTTTTTTTCTCGGGTTGGGGGCGACGGAGGCAAGATCGGGCTGTGCCGCTCATGTGCCATAATATCACAATGGGACAGACTGACACATGCGCCGTCACGGTGATTTTAAAATCCGGCCGGTTTCCTCATACAATAGCCGTGGACATTATAAAGAAATGTCTGTCTGCCCTCGTTACCGCAATTTGGCACAAAAATTGCTAGATAACAGACAACAACGGGAAGCAGCGTTGTGTAGTTTCTATTTTCTTTTATCCTAAAGGAGGAAAAAATGTTTATTACTGTTGGTGTTATTATCGCTCTCGTGCTGTATGGGGTATTCGTGTTCGGCATATCCCGGAAAGCGGAAAAGGCTATGGCCGGAAAAGAACAATCCACCGAGTTTCTTGTGGCAGGACGTAACGTTGGCCCTATCGCCCTGCTCGGCACGGTTTGTCTTTCCATCTGGAGCGCCCTTGCGTTTTTCGGGTATGGCGCGGGTCTCTATCGGGCCGGCATCGGGTATTACGCCGGTGCGGTAGGGGCCTTCTTTGTCGGACTCTATGCCCCAACGGTGATGTACCGGCTGTGGTTGCTGGGGAAGAAATACCACTACTGCACCCCCGGCGACTTTTTCCAGCATCGCTACAATTCTCCCTTCCTGCGTGTATTCATAGCGATTGTACTTGCAATATGTACAATACCCTACATCGCGGTACAGATTTCAGGCGTGGCAAACGGCATCGTCGTAACTACCCAGGGCAGAATCGGCTTTTGGATTGCGGTCATCGTGCTTTGTGTGTACATGTGGGTGCATGTCATGAAGGGCGGCAATAAGGCGGTTGTGGGTACCGACGTTTTTGCGGGCTTTGCCGGAGTGGGCATCGCGATTCTCACCACCATCGTGCTCGTCTCCCTGGTGCCCGGCGCGGGTTCCCTCACGAAGGCAACAAAAACCATCAGCGAGACTCACCCTGAAATGTTTAAGATGTCGGGCAGTTACGCCACCATAAGCGGATTCCTCGGCCTGGCAATTTCCGCGGGCATGTCCATCATCGCGTGGCCCCACATCTTTGTCCGGTCATACATGGCAAAGGGCGAAAGAGTCTTCAAGATGATGGGAATCGCCTTCCCGATCTGCGAGCTCGTGGCTTTCGGCTGCTTCATGCTTCAGGGCATCTGGGCGGGGCGCGCGGCCTATCCCGACCTCACCGGTGCGGCTACAGACAATATCATCCCGCAGATGGCCCAGCAGTATGCCCCCGCGATATTCGCCATCCTCCTCGTCGTCGGCGTGTTCGCCTTCGGTCTTTCTACGGCGGACTCCCAGTTTGTCGTCCTGTCCTCCCTTATTGACGACGACATCATAAAGAAGAAGGCGTCGGTGAGGAACAAGCAGATCATCTTTGTTATTCTTTTGGCATTGATTCTCGTCGTCGTAAAGTTCCGGCCCCCGTTCCTCGTAACCTATGCCTACAGCTTCTGCGCCCCAGGTTTCGCCCAACTGATGCCCGCTATGTTCGGAGGCCTCTACTGGAAGCGCTCCACCAAGGAAGGCGCGATTGCCGGAACCGTGGTCGGCGTGGCGGCGGTTATGTTTACGCTCTTCATCAAAAACCCGATACCCTGGTTGCAGCCGATTCTGTGGGGTCTGATTCTGGGCACGATTCTGTTCGTGTGCGTGAGCCTTGCCACAAAACCGGACGCGGAGGCGGTCGAAGCGATTCACAAGCCCCTGGATGATTTCTTCAAGTCCCGCAACACCCTGGGACACAAGGTCTGCATGTTCTTCTCGGTAGTGATCTTCATCCAGCTCATCCTCGTTTCGCCCAAGCTCCCCGGCATAATCCTCTTCGGCTGGTGCCCGCTTCCGGTTTTCAACTGGATTTGCGGCGCCGTTGAACTCGCGGTTCTCGGCTATTTCTACGGCAAGAACAGGCTCTTCGAGGCGGACGGCAACACAAAACAGTTCGCGTAAAAAGCGCGTTTCAAGACAAACGGGACTGCTTCGGAAGTTGACTCCGGGGCAGTCTTGTTTTATATAGAGCATACTCTGGAAGCCGTGGTCTTCAGTGGCGGGTTTTAGTCCCTCCGATAGTCTCTATAGGGGATGCCGAAGCGTTCCATCTTTCGATAGAGTGTGCGGCGGTTGATGCCCAAAAGCGCCGCGGCTTTGCGGATGTTCCCTGAGGTCTTGTCGAGGGACAAAAGAATCGCCTTGTAATCTATGTCCTGTAGGTTTAGGCGTTCTTCAGTTTGTTCATCCTTCCGCCGGGGATGACTTTCTTCCATGGCCTGGATGAGGGGTTTGGGCAAATGTTCCGGCCTGATTACGGCGCCGTCCGCGATGTTTATTGCCCGCTCGATGGTGTTCTCAAGTTCCCGGATGTTGCCGGGCCAGGAATAGCCCTGAAACATAGCGCAGACCTCCGGCGAAAGCGTAACGGTCTTTGCGCCACATTTGTTGCGGATGAAATGATCCGCCAAAACCACGACGTCTTCCTGCCGCTCACGGAGTGCGGGCAAGGCTATCGTAAACACATTCAAACGGAAGTAAAGGTCTTCCCGGAATTTACGTTCCTGCACGGCCTGCCAGAGGTCCTTGTTTGTGGCGGCGATTATCCTGACGTCGATTCTTTTGGGATATTTCCCGCCCACCCGGACGATTTCTCTGGTTTGAATCACCCGGAGCAGGGCGGACTGTAGGTCGAGGGGCATCTCGCCGATTTCGTCCAGGAAAATAGTGCCTCCGTCGGCAAGTTCGAACGTGCCCTGCTGTCCGGATTTGTTGGCGCCCGTGAAAGCTCCCCCCTCATAGCCGAAAAGCTCGCTCTCCACGAGACCCGCGGGCAAAGCGCCGCAGTTCAGCACGACAAAGGGGCCCTGGGCGTAGTTGCTGCCGTTATGTATCGCGTGGGCGAATAGTTCTTTGCCCGTGCCGCTTTCCCCGAGAAGCAGCACATTGGAAGAGCTCATGGCGGCGCGTTTACTCAAAGCCACAGTCGCCGTTATGGCCGGAGATTTGCCGGTTATATCGTCGAAGGTGTAGAGCGCCGGAAACTCACTCGGCTTGCCTGCGGGTCTGCGGGCAGGTGAAGGTACGGTTTTTTCTTTGCGGATAAATAAGTCCTTTGAAATGCTGTCCGCCATCGCGAGGACCATGCCGAGGGTGTGAACGTGAATCCGGCTTTCGAGCCCGGTAATGTTCAGGCAGCCGATTATAGTGCCTTCGCTGTTTTTAACCGGCGCGCCGCTACAGGTGTATTTTTTGTGCGGGAGAAGGTAGTGCTCTTCACTCCAGATTTGAATTGCCTTTCCTGTTATCAAACTGGTGCCGATAGCATTGGTTCCCGCAAATGCTTCACCCCGGTTTGCCCCTACGATCAACCTGCTGCTGCTCTTGCCCTCCTCAATGATGTCGTTGTCGCCGATGATGTCGAGGATGATGCCGTCGGCGTCGCTGATCATCAAATAAAAGCCGCTGCCTTTCACAACCGAATAAAGCCGCTCCATATACAGCCGCCCGATTTGGAGCAACTCGCTGTTCTGTTCGCGTTTCAGCTTTAGTTCTTCGCCGCTTAATATGTATGATTTAATTTTATAGGGTTCAACGCCGAAACCACGGGACCGCAACCAGGATTCGTAGACCTCTGACCGTATGAATGAATAATCCCAGTTTTCTCCGGCAACAAAATGCTGCCACGCGGTTTTTAGTCTCCCTCGGTATTCCTCGGTAAATTTAAACATAGCCCCTTTATCAGTCTACCCGGAGATTCGGAAAAAGTCAAGACGCAGGGACTTCCTCCCAGCTCGCCGGGAGGGTGCGCTCCCGGTTGTTCGGAATCCGCAGGAACATGGGGCAGTCCGCCCGGTGCACGATGACCCCCCGCCCCCTGGACACGAACCCCACGATGGGCTCCCCGTAGACCGGGTTGCAGCACCGGGCCTTTGCCACCAGAAAATTCGCCGACCCCGCCACGATGATCCGCCCCTCGGCCCTCGGCTCCTGGGGGGCCTCCGCGCCCTTTTTGTGCTTGGACCGGGGGGGCTTTGTTTCTTTTGGCTGTTCGGCCCTTGGGGGCTTCTCTTCGATGAGCCCGTGCTGGAGGAGCCACCCCCGAATCTTGCTCCGGGCCTTGGCGGTCTTCACCATGGTGAGCTGGTTCACCGTGGGATGGGCCTGGGGGCTGGTGAGAATCTCGATGATCTGGGTGTTGGCAAGGGGGCGGGAGAGGGGGATTATCTGGCCGTTGGCCTTGGCCCCAACGATTTTTTCCCCGATTTGACTGTGAATCGCGTAGGAAAAGTCTATTGCCGTTGACCCCGCTGGCAGTTCAATCACGTCGTCCTTGGGGGTGAACAGGAAGATCGAGTCCCCCAGGAGCTCGTCCCTGATTTCCGCAAAAAACGGAGTGTCGTTCAGGTGCTCCGCCTTGAGTTCCTGCAGCCTGGAGATGATGCTCAGGTTCTTTACGCTGGCGGTGTCCCGGTTGGAGCCCCGCTTGTAGAGCCAGTGGCTGGCCACCCCGTGTTCGGCGATGTCGTGCATCTCCTGGGTGCGCACCTGGATTTCCAGGGGCATCCCCTCGCAGAGGACCGCCGTGTGGAGACTCTGGTAGCCGTTGGCCTTGGGCATGGCGATGTAGTCCTTGAAGTGCCCCTCCAGGGGCTTCCAGATTCCGTGGACGATTCCGATGAGGGTGTAGCAGTCCCCCTGGGCTTGGCAGATGATTCTGAGGGCCAGAAGGTCGTAGAGCTCGTCGACCTGCTTGTTCCGCTTCCGCATCTTTTGGTAAATCGAGTAGAAATGCTTGGCCCGGCTGGAAATCCGCACCTCCAGGCCCGCCCGGTCCGCTTCCTTCCTGATGGCTTCCTCGGCCCGCCGGAGGAGCCCGGCCCGTTCCTCCTCCTTGAGGGACACCAGGCGCTTGATGTAGGCCCAGGCCTGGGGGTTGGAGAATTTGAGGCTCAGGTCCTCCAGCTCCGACTTGACCGCGGACATGCCGAGCCGGTACGCCAGGGGGGCCCAGATTTCGATGGCCTCCTGGGCTATCTGCTTCTGCTCCTCCGCATCCACCGACGAGAGGTTCCTCATGCGGTCGAGCCGGTCCGCCAGCTTTACCATGATGACCCTGATGTCGTCGGTCATGGCGAAGAGCATCTTCCGCATGGAATCCGCCTGCTGGAGGGTCTTGTTTTTGAATTTGACCTTCGTGATCCGCGCCGTGGAGGTGACGATGTTGAGCACACTGTCCCCCAGGAGCCCCCTGACGGCCTCGGCTGTGGCGCCGTTGTCCTGGGGATGGAGCTCCAGCACACTGTGGAGGATTCCCGAAATCACCGTGTCCGCGTCGAGGCCGCTTTCCGCCAGGATGCAGGCCGTGCGGAGGGGATGGAGGCGCCAGGGCTCCCCGGAGGCCCGGGTTCTGCCCCGGCATTGGGCGCAGAAATAGAGCCACCCCTCCCGGATGCGCCGCTGCTCTTCCCCGTTGTAGTCCGGGAAGGCGGCGAAAAACCGGGAGAGCATTTCCTCCGGGTCGGTCACGGTTTTGTTCCAGGTGATTGGGTTGCGCCCTGTCATGGGGGGATTATACGACAGGCCGTGGAAAAAGTCATGCCGGGTTCTGCCGGACACCGGGCGCGTACCCGTAAAAATCC
The DNA here is from genome assembly GCA_031272345.1 of Spirochaetaceae bacterium. Classification (GTDB taxonomy): domain Bacteria; phylum Spirochaetota; class Spirochaetia; order Treponematales; family Treponemataceae; genus JAISTZ01. The sequence continues at coordinate 7,049 of JAISTZ010000145.1, forward strand.
ACCACGGACCTGCCGTATTCCCGTGAATCAATCTTCGCGAGCCCCCAGGCGGCCGCGGGGAGGGGGTCTTCCCTGGGCCGGTGGATGAGGGCGAGACCTGCCGGGGCAAGGAGCCCCCTGGTTCCGATGGTCTCAAGGAGGGAAGCGCGGAATTTGTAGGGGAAGGGGGGATCGCAGAACATCACGCTGAAGGGGGTCTTGCACCGGGCAAGGAAGCGCTCCGCCGGGACAAAGTGGCAGACCAGGGCCTTCCCGGTGATTTCCTCCGCCAGGGCCGCGTTTGCCAGCAGGACCGCCCGTTTGAGCCGGTCGCTTTCCGCCAGTTCCACCGGGAAGGCCCCCCTGGAGAGGGCCTCCAGGGCCACGATGCCGCTCCCGGAAAACAGGTCCAGGAAGGTCTTCCCGGAAAGGTCCCCAAGAACGGCAAAGACCGACTCCCGCATCCTGTCCATGGCGGGCCGGATGATTCCCGGCGGGCACTGGAACACCCGCCCCCGGAGCTCCCCTCCGGTCACCCTCACGGGCGGCCCTGCCTGCGGAGGATTCCGTCCGCGGCCCTCATCCCGGAGGCCCACGCCCCGGTGATTCCCCGGCTGGTGCCCGCCCCGTCCCCCACCAGGTAGAGGTCCTCCGCCGCCATGAAGGAGTCGCTTAGAAAGACGGGCTTGTTCGCGTAGAGTTTGATTTCCGGGTAATACATGATGGTGCTCGGGTGGAGGACCCCGGGCACGATGGTGTCGAGCTTTTTAAGGGACTGCCAGATGGACTCCAGGAATTTCGACGGCATCGCCAGGGCGATGTCCCCGGGGGTGGCGCTCCCCAGGGTCGGCTCGAAGTCGTAGAGGTCCCCGTTCAGGCCGCCCCTGGTGGTGCGCTGGCCCAGCCTGAAGTCCCCGATGCGCTGCATGATGGGGTGGCCCCCCCCGGCGAGCATGGCCATGGACGCCAGCATTTCCGCGTAGTCCTGGCCCGAGGCGATGGGCTCCGTGAAGGAGACGGTCCGCAGGAGGGCGAAATTGACGAGCCCGTTGGGGGCGGAGTTTTCCGAATAGGCGTGGCCGTTCACGCTGTAGTAGACCGAGCCGTTGAGGGTCGTGTATTTTTCCTGCACCACGTGGGCGCTCCCGGAATTGGTGCAGAAGGTGCGGGTCTTGTCCGGGAAGAGGAACTTGGGGTCGTAGTAGTCCCTGACGATGGGGTAGCGCTCCAGGGTCGTTTCAACCCGGAGGCCCACGTCGATGCTGTTGTCCGTATAGGGTATGCCGGTCGCCGCCATGAAGGAGCGGAGAAAATCGCACCCGGACCTGCCGGGGGCCACGATGAGGGACCCGTAGGACACCTCCCGCTTGCTTGTGACGGCCCGGTGTGCGCCGGTGTCCGCGGAGACGAGGGTCTCCCCGAAGGCGAATTCCACCTGCTTTTCAGTCAATTCGCCGACGAGCTTTTTTATGAGGACGATTCCCCCGTCCGTGCCCAGGTGGGCCTGCCTGATCTTGAGCAGCTTCACCCCGATCCGCTCGGCCCGTTTTTCGTAGACCCCGATGTTTTGCTGGTCCAGGATTTTCGGCCCAAGGAATGACTCGATGTCCCCCAGGTAGGCCGAGGCGGTTTTTTCGTCCCAGTATTCCAGGGGGAACCCGATGGGGAAGGTGAAGTTCATCTTGCAGTCGTTCCTGAGGCCCCCGGAGGAAATGCGGGCGGACTCGAGGAGGAGGATCCTGGCGTTGGGTTTTTTCTCCAGAAGCCTGAAGGCGGCGGCCAGCCCCGCGGGGCCCGATCCGGTTATAACACAGTCATAGGTCATCAGCTTTCGTCACCCCTGAGGCGGGACTCCCGCACCGCTTCCCGCACCAGGCCGCTCCGCCCCTTGCGCACGATCAGGGCCTTCCCGTCCTTGATCGCCACGATGATCCCGGACACCCCGCAGAGGGCCACGGGAATGTCCGAATACACGGAGCACCCGCTGCTTTCTACAAACACCGCATGGTCCTGGGAGGGGGGCGCGCAGGCCGCGAAGGCGTCCCAGCTCCCGATGTCGTCCCAGGCGAATTCGGCGATGACGCACCGGGCCCGGTCTGTTTTTTCCGCCACCGCCGAGTCTATCGAGACCGGCTCCGTGCGGGCGTACACGTCCCCGAGACCCTCCCAGTCCCTGAGCACGTTGACCCCCCGGTTCCTGGTGATTTTGGGGGAGGTTTTTTCCAGGGCGGCGAACACCGAGGGAATCCCCGGGGCGGACCTGGCGATTTCCCTGCGGTAGAGGTCCTCCCTGAAGGCGAACATGCCGCTGTTCCACCAGTAGCCGCCCCTTTGCAGAAAGGCTTGGGCGGTTGCTTCGTCGGGCTTCTCCTTGAAGGAGCGGATTTCGTAGACCCCCTCCTCGTCCGGCGCGGGATCCCCGGCTTCGATGTACCCGAACCCCGTGGCGGGAAAGGACGGGGGAATCCCGAAGCACACGAAATAGCCCCCGGCGGCGGAACGGGCGGCTTTTTGGCAACTGGAGGCGAACTGGGCCCCCGTGGAGATGATGTGGTCGCTGGTGAGCACCAGGACCGTGCGCTCCCCGGGGCCCTCCCCATGGGCGGCCCACGCCAGGGCGAGCTGCACCGCGGCGGCCGTGTGCCTGGGGCAGGGCTCCAGGAGAATCGTCAGGCTTGAATCCAGCCGCTCCGCATCGGCCCCGGGGAGCCTCTCCCGCAGGGCGAGGCACTGCTCCAGGACGAGTCCCTCAAATTCGCTCCGGGTTACCACGTGAATCCGTTGGGTGTGCTGAAAGAGGAGGGAGCGCTCCAGGGCCATCTGAAAAAACGACAGCCCCCCGCCCATCACGATGAACTGCTTGGGGTGAGTTTTTGTGGAAAGGGGCCAGAGGCGCTCACCGATACCGCCCGCAAGAATGACTATGTCCGTAAACATCCTGTCACCTCACAATTTTTCGTACACGTACATACAAAACGTCTTTATGCGGTTCATAAAGGACGTTTCTATCCGGTCCTTCAGGAAAAAAATCACCGGCGCTTTGACCCCCCCGATGCCGTAGAGCACCAGGGAGTCCCCGGCCCGGAACACGACGATCGTTGAATTCATGCAGCTTTTTTTGACTGCCGTGATGCCCCTGGCCTTGAGGTCGTTGTTGTTGCTCATGGAATAGAAGAGCCCCTCCCCGTCGCGCCGGAGCACGATGGATGCGTCGATGGGGGTGAAGGGCTCCATGACCAGGGCCGCGTTTATGCCCACCGAATCGCCCTGAGTCTTTTGGGAACGCACCTCGGCGGAGGAATACAGGTCGTACCAGGTTTGACCGGACACGGACCAGTAGGGGATTCCCCGGTAGGAGGGGATGTCCAGGAGGATGTCCCGCAGCCGGCCCGTCAGGTCATCCTCCGGCCTGTAGGGTCTGATTTGAATCACCTCCACCAGGTAGCTGGGGTTCAGGTCCTTGATGGCCCCGATCGCCGCCTTTAGGTTGACGTTCACGGGCTCTATGGAAATCGACTTTGCCCTTCCGGTGTTGCGGATAAGGATTTCCCCTGAATCGAGCCTGGCCCGCTCGGAGGCGGTGAGGTTGGCGTTGAACACCCCGGGCGCAAGCCCGAAGGCGCCCTCCGCCGCCAAAATCATCAATCCCGCGAGGAGTGTCCGTCTGATAGCCCCTGTTTGTCTTTTCATTCCACCCATTTCCTGCTATACCTGTGACAAAGTATAGCACGGATAGCCGGTTCGCGCAAGTATCGGCGTCGAGGAGGACACATGCCCATCGCAAAGGGAATTGCCGAAGCCATGACCAGCCCCCAGGCATCGGCGATCAGGAAGATGTTTGAAGAGGGAATCGCCCTCAAAAAAAAATACGGGGAGGACGCTGTGTGCGATTTCAGCCTGGGGAATCCGGACCTGGAGCCCCCCCCGGAGGTTGACCGGGCGATTCGGGCCCAGGCGTCCCTCGTGCAGAAGGGCAAACACGGGTACATGCCCAACCCCGGCTACCGGGACACCCGCGTTGCCATGGCGGAGAAGGCCTCCCTGGAACAGGGGGTCGCCGTTCCGCCGGACAACATCGTGATGACCTGCGGGGCCGCCGCGGCCCTGAGCTGCGTTTTTAAGGCGATTCTTGAGCCCCAGGGGGAAGTGATTGTTCCGGCCCCGTGCTTTCCCGACTACTACCACTATGCGGCGAACCACGGGGGCCGGCTCATCCCGGTTCCGGCGAGGGCGGATTTTTCCCTGGACGTTGACGCCGTGCAAAAAGCCCTGTCCCCCAAAACGTGCGCGGTGCTCATCAACTCGCCGAACAATCCCTCGGGGAAAATTTACACCACAGGGGAGCTCGCTGCCCTGGCCGGGGCGCTCACCGAACACGGGAACCGTCCGGGGAATCGCGTCCCCTACCTGGTGGCCGATGAGCCCTACCGGGACATCGTCTACGACGGCCGGGAGGTCCCCGCCCTCTTCGGCCTCTACGGGGAGACCCTCACCGCCACGTCCTTCGCGAAGAATCTGAGCATCCCCGGCGAGCGCATCGGCTACATCGCCGTGAACCCCGCCGCGTCCCAGGGCGCGCAGGTGGCCGCCGCCTGCGCCTTCGCCGCCAGGATTTTGGGCTTCGTCAACGCCCCGGCCTTTTTTCAGCGGGTTGTTGCGGCGGCCTGGAAGTGCCGCCCGGATTTTTCTTCCTACAGGACCCGCCGGGACGCCCTCATGTCAGCCCTGGACGGCGCGGGCATAACCTACGCCGTGCCCGAGGGGGCCTTCTATCTCTTCTGCAAGGTCCCGCCCCGGACGCAACCGGGCGATTCCTCCGACGGGGCCTTCTGCGAGCACCTGAGGGCCAACCTGGTGCTCTGCGCCCCCGGAAGCAGCTTCTTCTGCCCCGGCTGGTTCAGGATGGCCTACTGTGTGCCCGAAAAGACGATAGACACCGCCAGGGACGCCCTCAAAAGGGCTGTGGAAAGGTGGTAGCAAGGAGGCGTCCGTGAAAATCACCGCTGAAATCGAGGGGTACATCGCCTCCCGCGAGGGGGAATTCCTTGAGCTGCTCAAAACCCTCGCCAAAATCCCCGCCCCGTCCAACCACGAAGAAAAGCGGGCCGCCTTCATCAAGGACTGGCTCCGGAAGAACGGCGCACAGGGGGTGTACATCGACGGGGCCCTGAACGTGGTGTATCCCGTGAACCTCGGCGCGGAGAACCGGCTCAGGGTGTTCATGGCCCACACGGACGTGGTGTTTCCCGACACGGAGGAGCTTCCCCTGCGGGTTTCGGGGGGTAAGATTTTCGCCCCCGGGGTGGGGGACGACACGGCGAACCTGGTCGCCCTGCTCTTTGCGGCAAAATTCATCGCGGAGAAGGGACTGACCCCGGCGGAGGGGCGGGGAGTCCTTCTGGTGGCGAATTCCGGGGAGGAGGGGCTGGGGAATCTCCGGGGGGCCAGGAAGATCTGCGGGGACTTCGGGGGCCGGATCGACGAGTTTGTTTCGTTTGACGGCGTCTATTCCCACATGACCTGCTCCGCCGTGGGGTCCCGGCGGTTCAAAATCACCCTGCGCGCCGAGGGGGGCCACTCCTGGGGGAACTTCGGAAACAAAAGCGCCGTCCTGGAGCTGGCGGAACTCATCGTCAGCCTCAGGGACATCAAACTGCCCAGGAAGGGAAAGACCACCTGGAACTGCGGGGTCATCTCCGGGGGCGCCTCGGTGAACACCATAGCCCAGAGCGCGGAGATGCTCTACGAATTCCGTTCCGACCGGGGGGAGAACCTTTTGCTCATGCAGGAACGCCTGGAGGACGCCCTGGACGCCTGCCGGGACCGGGGAGTCAGGGTCGACTGTGTGCTCGCCGGGGAGCGGCCCTGCGCCTCCGGGGTGGATTCCCTCGGCCAGAGGCGGCTCACCGAGCGGTGCCGGGGCGCCGTCAGGGACTGGGCCGGGGTTGACGCGCAACTGGAGGCCGCCTCCACGGACAGCAACGTCCCCCTGTCCCTGGGGATCCCGGCGGTCACCCTGGGGTGCTATGCCGGGGGAGGGGCCCACACCAGGGAGGAATGGGTGGATACGGAAAGCCTGAAAGCGGGATACCGAATCGCCTTTGACGTGATTTTAGACTCCTTTTAACCCCTGATTCAGCAATTTTTTTCCTTTTCGTATTTAGTTTTTTTTTCCTACGCCGAGATTCTTGGTAAGGTACAACATGAAAAAACTAATTTTTGGATTGTTTTATTTTCTTGCCCTCTCCCTTGTTTTTGCGAAGGGAACGAAAGACACGGTTCCCCCAAAAATCTCCGGCAATGGTCTTGCGGAGGAAACACACAAGGGATCGGCTGAGGTCTTTGCAGCGGGGACGCAACAGGAATTTTCCTCGGGGTCCCAGCAGCAATTTGCCGCCGGAAGGCTTGCGGGATTCGTGTGGGCTCTGCAAACCGTAGAACCCCTCACGGATGTCATCGCAAAGCAATTCGGCGGAAACGAAAACCTGCAAGAAGTCCGGGTCTACATCTCCAAGGATGTCATCCTGACGGCATCGAATGCGGATTTTAAACCCTCCAAGGATCTTTCTACCGTAATGGGCAGACAGGTCTTCAGCATAAAAAAAGGAACCAGAGGCAAAATCGTGAACGCCGACTTGACCAAGGGGCTTCTGACGGTCGCCTTTATTGCGGAAAGTAACGGTGATTTTCCCCTCCAACCCCTGGCGTTTCAACTCCGCCAGTCCGGAGACACGGGAAAATACTTTCTGCTCCATAAAAATAGCGAACAGGTTTCCTTCGGGAACACACCATTCGATGTGACCTACGAAGGAAAAGACGGGCCTTATTTGCTGCTTCAGCTTGATGCTACCGCTGACGATATACGGAGCGTACCTGGCGTCCAGCCATATCAAAAAACGGGTGGTGAACAATAATGAAAAGAAACTTTTTTTGCATTCTTTGGGTTTTTGCTTTTATTTTTTCCGGCCTTGCCCAGGATATAAGAGTCTACGGCACCATGCCTGCGGCAAACGACAGGGGCATCTACGGCCTCCAGGTGGGTTCCTTCACCGTAGCGGGAAACGCGGACGCCGCGCTGGAAAGATTGGGTTGGGCGGGTATTCCGGCCTTCTTCGAACCCTACGGCCCTTTTACCAGGGTTGTCGCGATTGTCAATAGGGCCGCCGACATTCCGGGCATGATACACAAGCTGGGCTCCCTCGGTTTTTATGAACTGTGGATACGGCGCCTGACGAATGTCCCGCAAAGCGTCGTCCCAAGATCGGCGCCCGTTCCGGCCCCGAAGCCCGCGCCCCGGCCCGCTCCGGTGTATACACCGGTCCCCGCGCCCCGGCCCACGCCTGTTCCGAAGCCCGCGCCCCGGCCCGCTCCGGTGTACACACCGGCCCCCGCGCCCGCTCCGGCCCCCGTATACACGCCGGTCCCCGCGCCCGCCCCGGCCCCCGTATACACGCCGGCCCCCGCGCCCGCCCCGGCCCCCGTGTATACGCCGGCCCCCGCGCCCGCTCCGGCCCCTGTGTACACGCCGGCCCCCGCGCCCGCTCCGGCCCCCGTGTACACGCCGGCCCCCGCGGCAGAACCCGCCCCGGCCCCCGCGCCCGCTCAGGCTCCCGTGTCTGCGCCGGGTCCCGCGGCCGCGCCCGCCCAGGCCCCCGTGTCCGCGCCGGTTCCTGCGGCAGCGCCCGCCCAGGCCCCCGTGTCCGCGCCGATTCCCGTAGCCGTGCCCAGTCAGATCCCCGTGTCCGCGCCGGTCCCCGCGGCAGCGCCCGCCCAGGCCCCCGTGTCCGCGCCGGTCCCC
>JAISTZ010000037.1 GCA_031272345.1 Spirochaetaceae bacterium
CGTAAGCGGGGCTACAACCTTTGCAAAAGACGATTATGTGGATGTCATCGACATTGTTAAGGCAACCGGCGCGGGCACCCGCACCATTGACGTGCTGGCTTCCAATGATACTGGAACAAAAGCCTTCACCACCAGCAATGTTGTTCTCATCCAGCGGGTTGTCCCCTCCACGGCGGTCGTTGCCGGCGCGGCCAGCGGCTCCACGTACACAAACGCAAAGAATGCCGCCAACCAGACCGTCACCTTCACGAAGGGCAAGTGGGTAAAGGCTACGGATTTCGTTTTCTCCTCCGGTGGAAGCGTTGCCGAGTCCTATGACCTTCTGTCCATGACCGGCACCGGAACGACTGCTTATAGCACCAGCAACAAGGTCATCGTTGAAGACGTGGTTGACCCCGCAAGCGGCAGCTCCGCCGGGGGCGGCCTGAAGTATTACATCGTCAAGGAATAGGCTTGCCGTCCGGGATAGCCTGGTAACAGAAAGCCCCTGCCTTGCGGCGGGGGCATTTTTTTTCGGGGGAGTTGTTATATGTCCATTTTTTTGCTATACTACACCTCGTAAGTTTGATGGAGGATACCTATGGAATTAAGTTATACTTTTTGGAAAGACGACGGCTGGTTCGTCGGGTATTTGGATGATTATCCTGATTATACCACTCAAGGCGAAACTCTGGAAGCATTTGAAGATATGTTGCGTTCCCTCTACGAAGATATTCAACAAAATGAATTTGAGTTTATCCGCCGCCACGGGAAGCTCAAAATAGCATGAAAAGGGCGGATTTAATAAAAAAAATTACGAGTCTTGGCGCTGAACTATACCGGCGCGGCGCAAAGCACGTGCGGCTCCTTTGGGCGAGTGCGAGGAGGAGCTCCTGGGGAGCGCCGCCGGAATCGATGAGGGCGGCGAAAGCGGGTACGGTCTGCAGCATATCATCGAGGGGCGGTATACCAGGGGCGGCACGGCAAGCGATACATGGCTTTTAACGGGATATATGGTTGATACGGATAAAAAAGAAGCGACCGGTACCATAGCGAAGGTGAACTCCCTCTATGGCTACGCACCTGAATTCGCGGGTTTACAAACCCAGGTGGGAGCGGTTATTGCTTCCATACAAGCAGTAAAGCGCGAAAAAACAATTTTGTCAAGGGCCGTCCCGCACGGGACGGAGAAAATACAAACTAAGGAGGCCACTATGAGTGACCAGGCAGGCGGGCAGGTTTTGTGGCGGCAGGTTTTTTTATTTGATGCAGCACAGGACTTCATCGCCGTGTGCGCCGGTTAGTATGTTTTTTGCGGGGTGGACGATGAGGTCCATATCCTCGAGGGGTATTGCGCCGAGGAGGGCGCCGCTGGCTTCGGGGAGGACCAGGGCCGGGCAGGCGGTATTGCGGTCGCGCCAGTAAATTCTGACCGGCTCGGTGACCTGGAAGACCTGTTTTTTGCCGTCGGCGAGCTCGGATTTCCGGAGGCCCTCTACGGCGAGGCCGAGTTTTTGGCGGATGTCCTCGTTAATGACCAGGGTACCCGCGCCGGTGTCGACCAAGGCGGTGAGGGTTACTTCGCGGATGTCTTGCTTTTTGATATAGCCGCGCTGGGCGCTTGCGACATCGCCGCCGTTTTTGAGGGTGATTTGAGTCTGGACTAATCCCATAGGGTTCCTCCGTGGAGAGTATAGCACACAAAGCGTAGAAGCTCAAGATTTGGTATCAAATTGATACCATTAATGGCGGATAATATTTTACATACAAAAATATTGATTTTTACATGAGATTATGGTAGTATTGGGGTACCGCCCCTGCCTGAGCTGATTCCCGGGCTTGATTTGACGCGGGCGTATTGACATTTTCTACAGTATTTGTTAATTTTTTTAGTCATCATTCAGTTTTGGAGACGATTCACATGAAAAGCGATATAGTCAAAAAAGGGGTGGAACGGGCGCCCCACCGGTCCCTGTTCAGGGCCATGGGCTACACGGACGAGGAGCTGGAGCGCCCCCTGGTGGGGGTGTGTTCCGCCCAAAACGAGATAATCCCCGGGCACATCCACCTGGGCGCCATAGCCGGGGCGGTCAAGGCGGGAATCCGCATGGCCGGGGGCACCCCCATCGAGTTTCCGGCCATCGGCGTGTGCGACGGAATCGCCATGGGCCACGAGGGGATGCGCTATTCCCTGGTCACCAGGGAGCTCATCGCGGATTCGATCGAGTGCATGGCGAAGGCCCACCAGTTCGACGCCCTCGTGTTGATTCCCAACTGTGACAAGATCGTGCCGGGCATGTTGATGGCCGCGGGACGCCTCGACCTGCCCACGGTGGTCTGCTCCGGGGGGCCCATGCTGGCGGGAAACCTGCCCGGGGGCGAGGCGGAAGAGACCTCCCAGGGTAAGGACGAACCCTATGCGCCGCCGGAAAAACTCACCCTTACCCACATGTTTGAAGCCGTGGGCGCGGTCAAGGCCGGGCGGCTTTCGGAAGGGCGCCTCCGGGACATGGAAGAACGGGCCTGCCCCGGCTGCGGGTCCTGCTCGGGCATGTTCACCGCCAACAGCATGAACTGCGTGGCCGAGGTCTTGGGAATCGCCCTGCCCGGAAACGGCACGATTCCCGCGGTCACGGGCAGGAGAATCGCCCTGGCAAAACACTCGGGCATGGCGGTCATGGAGATGCTCCGCCGGGGGATCACGGCCCGGCAGATTCTTACGGCACAGGCCTTCGAGAACGCCCTCACCGCGGACATGGCCCTGGGGTGCAGCTCCAACACGGTGCTCCACCTCCCGGCGATCGCCCACGAGGCGGGCCACACCATAGACCTCCCCAGGGTGAACCAAATTTCCGAGGCCACCCCGAATCTCTGTCACCTCTCCCCCGCCGGACCCACCTCCATGGCGGACCTGGACGAAGCCGGAGGCGTACCCGCGGTGCTCGCGGAGATCGCGCCCCTGGGGCTCCTTCACCTGGACGCCCTCTCCGTCACCGGGAAGACCCTGGGGGAGAACCTGCGGGGGGTCAAAAACCGCGGAACCGGGGCGATTCGCCCCGTGAACGACCCCTTCTCCAGGACCGGGGGCCTGGCGATTCTCTTCGGGAACCTTGCGCCCAGGGGCACGGTGGTGAAGCGGAGCGCCTGCGCCCCGTCGATGCTCAAATTCAAGGGAAGGGCCAGGGTGTTCGACGGGGAGGAAGCCTGTTTCAGCGCCCTGGACACGATAAAAAGCGGCGACGTGGTGGTGATCCGCTACGAGGGACCCGCGGGCGGGCCGGGAATGAGGGAGATGCTCGCCGTCACGGCGGCCCTGGCCGGCATGGGGCTGGATAAAGAAGTCGCCCTGATTACGGACGGCAGATTCTCCGGGGCAACCAGGGGCGCGTCCCTGGGGCACTGCTCCCCGGAGGCCTTTTCCGGCGGACCCATCGCCCTGGTGCGGGACGGGGATGTCATCGCGATTGACATGAACGCATATACCATCAACCTGGAAGTAAGCGATTCGGAGCTCCAGGGGCGGGCAAAAACCTGGAAGCAGCCCGCTCCCAAAGTCACCGAAGGCTACCTTGCCCGGTACGCCAAACTCGTATCCTCAGCGGACAGGGGGGCCATACTCGAATGAAGTGCACGGGAGCAAGGGCGGTCATAGAATGTCTTGTTGAACAGGGGGTGGACACGGTCTTCGGCTATCCCGGGGGCGCAATCCTCAACCTCTACGACGAGCTTTACAAAAATCAGGACAGAATCAGGCACATCATCACGGCCCACGAGCAGGGGGCGGCCCACGCCGCCGACGGCTACAGCCGCTCCACGGGCAAAACCGGCGTGGTCATGGCCACGAGCGGCCCCGGCGCCACGAATCTGGTCACGGGAATCGCCTCGGCCTACATGGATTCCTCCCCCATGGTGGTCATCACCTGCAACGTGGTGGCCTCCCTCCTGGGGAAGGACAGCTTCCAGGAGGTCGACACCGCGGGGATCACCATGCCGGTTACGAAGCACAACTACCTGGTCCGGGACCCGGAAAAACTCGTGGAAACCATCCGGGAGGTCTTCGTCATCGCCAGGAGCCGCAGGCCCGGCCCGGTGCTTATCGACATCCTCAAGGACGTTACCGCGGCCCAGGTTGACTACGAAGCCCTCACGGAGGTGGAGTACAACCGGGTGTTCCTGGAAGCCCCCAGGATCAGGCGGTTCACCGCGGTGCCGGAACCAAGTGACGACGACATCGAGCAGGCCGCGGGGGTGATCAACCGGGCGGAGAAGCCCCTCCTCCTGGTGGGGGGCGGGGTGGTCATCGCGGACGCCGTGCTGGAAGCGGCCGCCCTGGCTGAGCGGGCCCAGATTCCCGCGGTGGTGTCCCTCATGGGGAAGACCGCCTTCCCCTCGACCCATCCCCTCTGCCTGGGCATGATCGGGATGCACGGCACCAAGGCCGCCAACCTGGCCTGCAACCAGTCGGACCTCCTCATCGCCGTGGGGGCCCGCTTCTCCGACAGGGTGATTTCAAACCCCCAAAAATTCGGCAAACACGGCTCGGTCCTCCAAATCGACATCGACCCCGCCGAAATCAACAAGAACGTCCACGTCAAAACCGCCCTGGTGGGGGACATCAGGAACATCATCTCCCGGCTCCTCCCCCTGGTGAATGTGCGCCAAAAATCAGCCTGGAACGGCCAGACCGCGGAGTGGCGGAAGCAGGTGCCGCCGATGTACGAAAAAAGGGTGGACCTCCATCCCCGAAAAATCATCGAGACCGTCCACAGGGTCCTCGGGGACGACACGATAATCACCACCGAGGTTGGTCAGCACCAGATGTGGACCGCCCAGTTCTATCCCTTCGTGAAGCCCCGGACGTTCATCACCTCCGGGGGGCTGGGGACCATGGGGTTCGGTACCGGGGCGGCCATCGGCGCGCAAATCGCCAACCCAACCAGGTTCGTCGTGCACTTTGCCGGGGACGGGTCCTTCATGATGAACTGCAACGAGCTCGCCACAATCGCCCATTACGGGCTTCCCATCATCATCGTGCTCTTCCACAACGGAACCCTGGGCATGGTTCGCCAGTGGCAGAATCTTTTTTACGGCAAGCGGTTTTCTTCCACCACCCTGGACTTCTGCCCGGACTTCATAAAGCTCGCGGACGCCTACGGCATCGGCGCCGCCAGGATCACCAGGGACGGCGAATTCGAGCGGGTCTTTTCTGACGCCGCAAAGGAGCGGAAGCCCTTCCTGATCGACTGCGTGATCGACATCGACCTGCCGGTCCTGCCCATGGTGCCTCCGGGCATGGCCATCGAAGAGACCATGCTGGACATCTAGGGAATGCTGATACTATCAGCGGAAAAAGGGCTTAGAAGACTTTTCAAAGGTTAAGCGTTCGTCCGCGTCGGCCGAATATCAACCTCCTGGGGAAAAATCCGAGAGATCTTTTCCGGTCCCCTATCGTACCACAAAGAATTGAAGTTTTATATATTTTTTCGCCCAAAAAGTGTCCAAAAAGCGCTCCTAACCAGACATAACTAGGAGGGAATGCTAAACGTGTTCCCATGCAGGGGGAGAACGGGATAATTTCCGTTCAAAACCTGCGTTGCAGGAGCCCCCTGCGATCCCACGGTAAAGGGGGGCGATAATGGAGGCGCGACAAAAAAAAGCCTTGAGGCAGTGGACCATACTGCTTCTCAAGGCGCTTGTCGAAGCTATCGTAACCGTAGTTGTCCACGCGGTAATCCGCTGGGCAGCCGGTTGCTTTAGCTCCCCGTAAAGGGGGGAGGGACGGAGGAAACTCCGCCCCTTCTCCATTATTGTTACACCGGTTACGGAATTTGTCAAGCGAAAAAAACAAAAAAATTCCGGGCAGCCCCGCCGTCATTTTGCCGCGGCGAAGGCCTTGAGGAATTTCCGCAGGGAAAAGGCGATGAGCACCGTGGCAGCGATGAGCACACAGGAGAGGGCGTTCACCACCGGGGAGACTCCCGTGCGGATCATCTGGTAGATGTAGAGGGGCAATGTGGTGGAGCCGGGGCCCTTCACAAAAAAGGTAATCACGAAGTCCTCCAGGCTCATGGTGACCGCCATCATGAACCCCGAGATGACCCCGGGGAAAATCGCAGGGAGCACCACCTTGAGCATGGCCTGCCTTTCCGTGGCCCCCAGGTCACGGGCGGCTTCCACGATGGAAAAGTCAAACTCGTCGATTCTGGCCCGGACCATCAGGTACACGAAGGGCAGACAGAAGGTGATGTGGGCCGCCGCGATGGTGAACATCCCCAGGGGGATCCGGAGGCGGGCGAAGAAAATCACCGTGGAGATTCCGATGATCACCTCCGGGAGCACCATGGGCAGAAAGCTGATCACCTTGATGAAGGTCTTGCCGTAGAATTTGTACCAGTTGATTCCCACCGCCGCCAGGGTGCCGATCACCGTGGAGACCGCCGCGGACACCAGGGCGATGACGAAGCTGTTCCACAGGGCGATCCACAGGGGCCGGGACTTGAAGATCAGGTCGTGGTACCACCGGAGGGAAAATCCCGTGAAGGACATGCTCTTGCCCGCGTTGAAGGAATAGAAAATCACCACCAGAAGGGGGAAGAAGAGGAAGAGGAGAGTCAGGATGAGCACGAACCCCGAAAGGGTCGGCGCGCCGGTGGACTGGAAGGCCCGCCGGGCGTGGCGGGAGGGTTCCGAGAGGGTCCGGGGTTTTGAAAAAAAGCGGAAGTTCGCCATCAGGTTAAAGGGCACGGCTCTCCTCCTTAGCCCCGCCCTCCGGGGCTGATTTTTTCTGGGCCTTCTCGGTCCGCTCGATAATCATCATCCACAGGACCCCCGCGGTGCTGAACAGGGTGATGAAGACCGAGAACGCCGCCGCCAGGGGCCAGTTGGGGGTCTTGTTGATCTGGTCCGCGATAATCGTGCCGATCATGATGTAGGAATCCTGCCCGCCCACCAGGTAGGGCACCGTGTAGGTGCCGAACACGGGGATGAACGTGAAGATCACCGCCGTGATTATCCCGCTGCGGATGTTCGGAATCAGCACCTTGATCATGGCGGTCAGCTTGCCGGCCCCCAGGTCACGGGCGGCCTCCAGGAGGGAGAAGTCGAACCGGTCAATGGCGGTGAAGACCGGCAGAATCGCGTAGGGCAGGTACATGTAGAAGGACACCAGGGTGACCGCCTTGAGGTTGTAGAGGAGCTTGATGTAGTCCTTCGTGAGCCCCAGCTTGAGGAGGAGGGTGTTGATGACCCCGTCGTTGCTTAGAATCGACATCCAGGCAAAAATCCGGATCAGCGAGTTGGTCCAGAAGGGAATCATCACCAGAATCAGCAGCAGGTTCTGCCGGGGGCTCCGGGCCATGGCGTAGCCGCAGGGAAGGGCGATGAGCACCGAAGCTGCCGTGGCGACCAGGGCGATCTGCATGGTCCGCAGCAGGATGATTCCGTACCTGGGGTTGAACACCTGCCTGTACGCCCTCAGGGTGAATTCCATAATGACCCCCCCGTGGAGGGCCTTCCCCATGAAACTGTAGACAAAGATAATCACCAGGGGGGCGAGGAAAAAGAGGGCGAACCACAGCCCCATGGGCCAGGCGTAGACGGCCCCCAGGAAGCGCCCCCGGCGTTCCGGAGCCAGGGTCTTTTGGGGCCTCATTTCTCGATGTCCTCGACGATGTACCCGTCGTTGGCGCTCCAGGACACGAAGACCCTGTCCTTCCAGGCGATTTCCGGGCCGTCGTCCAGGTAGGTCGAGTGCTGTTTAAAGACCTTGACGATGGTGCCGTTGCGGAGGCGCACGTAGAATTTTGACTGGAACCCCGAATACACGGGCTCCTCCACCACCCCCTCGAAGACGTTGAGGGTCTTGGCGGACGCGGGGGCCTCCAGGGTGATTCGGATCTTCTCCGGGCGCACGGTGAAGCACACGGTCTGGCCCGGCTCGGTCTGCTCGTAATCCGTAACCTTGATGAGGGACCTGTCGCCGTTGGACGCCTGGGACTGCTCCCCCAGGGCCGGGGTCTCCAGGGCGCACATGTATTCGTCCACATTGGGCAGCTTGGCGCACTCGGACACCCTGGCGGTGAAGGTGTTGGTCTCCCCGATGAACTGGGCCACGAATTCCGTGGCGGGCTGCTCGTAGATCTCCCAGGGGGTGCCCACCTGGAGCACCCTGCCCTTGTTCATGACGGCGATTCTGTCGGATACGGAGAGGGCCTCGGACTGGTCGTGGGTGACGTAGATGAAGGTGATTCCGATTTTGTCGTGGAGGGAGTCCAGCTCGATGAGGAGATTTGACCGCAGTTTTGCGTCCAGGGCCGAGAGGGGCTCGTCCAGGAGGAGGACTCCCGGCTCGTTGATGAGGGCCCGGGCTATGGCGACCCGCTGGCGCTGCCCCCCGGAAAGCAGGGAGGGCTTTTTGTCCGCCTGGGCCTCCAACTGCACCAGGCGCAGGTATTCGTTCACCTTATCGTCGAGCTGGGCGCGGGAAAGCTTTTTGAGGCGCAGGGGGAAGGCGATGTTTTCGTAGACCGACAGGTGGGGGAAGAGGGCGTAGTTCTGGAAGACCGTGTTCACGGGCCGCCTGTCCGGGGGGAAGGGGATGATGCTTTTGCCGTCGAACAGGACGTCCCCGCCGTCGGGGTATTCAAACCCCGCGATGATTCGCAGCAGGGTGGTCTTGCCGCACCCCGAAGGCCCCAGGAGGGAAAAAAATTCGCCCTTGTTGATGACGAATCCCACATCATCAAGCGCTTTGAATGTCCCAAAGCGCTTGGACACGTGCTCGATGGAAACGTTGCTGCCTTTCAATCCTTTTCTTGTCCCTCCTCTCCGGCTGCCTGTGTTATGTAATGCAGAATGGGCAAAATAACCGGCCTTGTCAAGGGAATCGGAAAAAAATTGCCCCAGGGCCGATGCCCTACACCCCCAGCCGTTCCCCCAGGATTTTCCGGGCCGTCTCCGGGTTGGCCTTGCCGCCGGACTTCTTCATCACCTGGCCCATGAGCCAGCCGAACACGTTGCTCTTGCCGTTCCGCAGGCTTTCCACGGGGCCGGGATTTTCCGCCAGCACCTGGTCCACATAGCCCTCGATTGCGCCGGCGCCGCTTTCCACGGACAGGCCCTTTTCCGCGATGATGCCCTCAGGGGTCTTGCCCGTCTCGAGCATGGCGGCGAACACGTCCTTGGCCTGCTTGCTGGTGACCCGGCCTTCGGCCACGGCGTTCACCAGACCCGCGATGTGGGCCGGGGTGATGTTCACCTCTTCGATGGTGATTTCCTTTTGATTGAGGGCGGCGAGCAACTCCGTGAGGATCCAGTTGGCGGCTTTTTTGGGGTCCGCGGAAAGCCGGGCGGCTTCCTCGAACCAGAGGGCCAGGGCGCGGCTCTGGGTGAGGGTCTCCGCGTCAAAGTCGCTTAGACCGAATTCCTTCTTGAATCGAATCCGCTTGGCCTCGGGGAGTTCCCCCACCTGGGAGGCCGCCCGGCGGATGAAGTCCTCGGACACGTAGAAGGGCTTGATGTCCGGCTCCACCACGAAGCGGTAGTCCACGAAGGAATTTTTTGTGCGTTGAATCACTGTTTCGCCCTTTGCGTCGTCCCAGCCCATGGTGCGCTTGAATCCCGCGCTGAAGGGCTGCCGGTCGGTCTCGAATTCCGCGAGTTGCCGCTTTGTCTCATACGCGCAGGCGTCCCGAATCGCCCGGAAGGAATTCAGATTCTTGATTTCAGAAATCGGGGTGTTGTATGTTTTGCCCCCCTCCCACACGGCCAGGTTGATGTTCACGTCACAGCGCATGTTGCCTTCCTCAAGGTTGCCGTGGGTGGCCCCCACGTAACGCAGGATTTCCTGCACGGTCTGCATGAACAGGGCGGCTTCCTCCGCAGAGGCGATGTCCGGCTTGGTGACGATTTCTATGAGGGGCGTGCCGCAGCGGTTGTAGTCGATGTAGCTGTGGTTCCCTTCTATATGAAGGCTCTTGCCCGCGTCCTCCTCCAGGTGAATCCGCTCTATGCGGATGCGCCGGTAGTCCCCCTGGACGCAGGGATCCCCGGCAAAGTTCACGGGCCGGAAAAGGCTGCCTCCGGGGCGCTGTTCCGGGGGCAGGTTGCGGAAGGGCAGGAGCACCCAGCCGTCCCTGCACAGGGGCAGGTCGTACTGGGTGATTTGGAAGCCCTTGGCCAGGTCGGGGTAAAAATAGTGTTTGCGGTCGAACTTGGTGAAGGGCGCAATGGAGCAGTTCAGGGCCATGCCCGCCACGGCCCCCAGTTCCACGTAGCCTTCGCTTACCCGGGGGAGCGCTCCCGGCAGGCCCAGGCACACCGGGCACACCCGGGTGTTGCTCATGCCGCCCGCGCGGTTCTCGCAGGCGCAAAAGGCCTTGGTTTTGGTGAGGAGCTGGCAGTGAATCTCGCACCCGATGACGACTTCGTATTTTTCGATGCTCATGGAAGCAGTGTACCCGATTCCCGCGGGGGCCGCAAGGGGCATATTGACACGCCTCCGGCTTCAACATATCATGGGGCCATGAAAACAACGTTGATTAAGGATATACTCGGCCTTCCCGCGGAGGGGCAGACTGTGGAGCTTTCCGGCTGGGTCCGCACCAAGCGGGAATCAAAGAACATCCTGTTCCTCGCGGTGAACGACGGATCCTGCATGGCTTCAATTCAGCTCACCTTCGACCGCGCCCTCCCCGGCGGGGGGGAGACCGAGGAGAGCCTCACGGGGGTGCTCACGGGAGCCGCGGTCCGCGCCAGGGGACGCCTGGTGCCCTCCCCGGCCCAGGGGCAGGCTGTGGAAGTGGCCCTCCAGGGCATCGACGTGCTTGGGGAAGCCCCCCAGGACTATCCCCTGCAAAAAAAGAATCACTCCCTGGAATTTCTCCGGGAGGTGGCCCACCTCCGGGCCCGGACGAACACCTTCGGGGCCGTCGCCAGGGTGCGCAGCCAGATGGCCTTCGGGATTCATTCGTTTTTTCAGTCCCAGGGGTTTCAATACTTCAGCGCGCCCATCATCACCGCCAGCGACTGCGAGGGGGCGGGGGAAATGTTCCAGGTGACCACCCTGGACCTGGAAAAAATCAGGGGCAAGGCCGACTACGGGGCGGACTTCTTCGGCAAGCGGGCCTTCCTCACCGTGTCGGGGCAGCTCGCGGGGGAGACCTACGCCACGGCCCTCTCCCGGATTTACACCTTCGGCCCCACCTTCCGGGCGGAAAATTCCAACACCACCAGGCATATCGCCGAATTCTGGATGATTGAGCCTGAGATGGCCTTCTACGACCTTGAAGACAACAGCGGCCTCGCCGAATCCCTGATAAAATACCTCCTGAACTGGGCGCTCGAAAAATGCGGCGACGACATGAAGTTTTTTGACGAGCGCATCAAACCCGGCAACATGGAGACCCTCTCGCGCGTGGCCGCATCCGGTTTTGAGCGCGTAACCTATACCGATGCGGTCAAAGAGCTGGAGAAACACTCAGGCGTCTTTGAGTTCAAACCGTTTTGGGGCTGCGACCTGCAGAG
>JAISTZ010000081.1 GCA_031272345.1 Spirochaetaceae bacterium
GATCGAGCAGGCCGGGCGGAACCTGGTGCTGTCCTTCAGGGACAGCGTGTGCGCCCAACTGGCCGCCGTCGTCGCGGCAAAGACGGAGAAGGCCTATTCCCCGGAGGCGCTCGCCGCCCTGGTTCCCGCCACGGTCAAAGCCTGGGCAAAGAACCCGGAAGCCGAATCCCTGGCGGTGCTGCTGTCCCCCAAGGATCTGGACGCCCTTGAAGGCGCCTTCAAGTCATCCCTGGGGGCGGAGCTTTCCCGGGGGTTGGAACTCAAGGCCGATCCGAGCCTCGCCAGCGGCTTCCGAATCGGCAGCAAGGACGGCTCCGCCTACTACGATTACTCGGCGGAATCAGTGGCCGCCCTGTTCTCCTCCTACCTCAACCCCAGGGTGTCGGCCATCATGAAAGACGCCGCCGGGGTCCTCAAAGGATAAGGCTGTGGCCGGTTGGTATTACCTCGTGGCCCAGTTGCCGTCGATTCCCCAGGCCCCGGCGCCCCTCCCCATCACGAGCGGGGCCTTCGAGGAGCTCTGTTCCCGCTTCTTTGACCCGGGGAGTCTTGCGGTGCTCAGGGGCATCTCCCTTGAGCCGCCCGCGCACCCTGCGCCCACCGGGTCCTTTGTGGTGGATTCCTGGAACGGAATGGAAAACAGCCTCCGGTTCGCCCTGGCCCAGGTGCGCGCCCAAAAACTCAAGCGCGATTTCAGCGCCGGGGCGGTGCAGATTCACCCGGAGGCGGCCCAGGCTGCCAGAACCGCGGCGGCCATGGACAATCCCCTGGGGGCGGAGCGGTTCCTCAACGATTTCAGGAGCGATTTTATCAGCCGCATAACCCCGGTGGACATCTTTTCCACCGAGGCTGTGTACGCCTATTTCCTCAGGCTCAAACTGGCGGAACGGGCGCGGAAATTCAACGACGAAGCGGGGATGGCTTCCTACCGCATACTATATGACCAGATACTTGGAGATGCAAAATGAGAGATACAAAAGGAAAGGTAGTCGCGGTCAACGGCAACATGATCAGCGTCCAATTTGACGGGATTGTTTCGTTGAACGAGGTCGGCTATGTGCAGACCGGGGGCAAGCGCCTACGGAGCGAAGTAATCCGTATCCGGGGCGGCCAGGCCCAGTTGCAGGTCTTTGAGATGACAAAGGGAATCGCCTGCGGGGACGAGGTCACCTTTACAGGGGACCTGCTGTCCATAGAAATGGGGCCGGGGCTCCTGGGCCAGGTCTTCGACGGGCTCCAGAACCCCCTGCCGGCCCTGGCGGAACAGGCGGGGTACTTCCTTGAACGCGGGGTCTACCTGGACCCCCTGCCCTACGAAAAATCCTGGGACTTCACCCCGTCGGCAAAGGCCGGGGACAAGGTGCGCCGGGGGGACGTCCTGGGTTCGGTGCCGGAGGGGCCCTTTTCCCACAAGATCCTCGTGCCCTTCGGCCTCCTGGGAACCTACACGGTCAAGTCCATCGTTGGCGCGGGGCAGCGCAAGATAAAGGACACCGTCGCGGTGCTCACCGACGACAAGGGCCGGGAAACCCCGGTGTCCATGAGCTTCCTGTGGCCCGTAAAGCGGGCGGTGGACTGCTACGCCGAGCGGCTCAAGCCGGAGGAGACCATGGTCACCAAGGTGCGCCTTATCGACACCTTCTTTCCGGTGGCAAAGGGCGGCACCTACTGCATCCCCGGCCCCTTCGGCGCGGGAAAAACCGTGCTCCAGCATACCACCAGCCGCAACGCGGACGTCGACGTGGTCATCGTGGCGGCCTGCGGCGAGCGGGCCGGTGAGGTGGTGGAAATCCTCAAGGAATTCCCCGAACTCACGGATCCCCGCACGGGGCGCAGCCTCATGGAGCGCACGGTGATCATCTGCAATACCTCCTCCATGCCCGTGGCGGCCCGGGAAGCGTCGGTCTACACGAGCGTCACCCTGGCGGAATATTACCGCCAGATGGGCCTCCACGTGCTCCTCCTGGCGGACTCAACCAGCCGCTGGGCCCAGGCCCTGCGGGAGATGTCGGGCCGGCTGGAGGAGATTCCCGGGGAGGAAGCCTTCCCGGCATATCTTGAATCCTACATCGCGGCGTTTTACGAGCGGGCCGGGCTGGTGCGCCTCTCGGACGGGTCGGTCGGGTCGGTCACCATCGGCGGCACCGTGTCCCCCGCGGGGGGCAACTTCGAGGAGCCCGTCACCCAGGCGACTCTCAAAGTCGTGGGGGCCTTCCACGGCCTGTCCCGTGAGCGGAGCGACGCCCGCAAATACCCCGCGATCAACCCCCTGGATTCCTGGTCAAAATACAAGAGCGTCATTAGGGAAGACTGGGTCGCCTTTGTGCGCTCCTGCTTCAGGCGGGGCACGGAGGTGGAACAGATGATGAAGGTGGTGGGCGAGGAAGGCACCAGCCTGGACGACTTCGTGGTCTACCTCAAGAGCGACTTCATCGACGCGGTCTACTTCCAGCAGAACTCCTTCGATGAGACCGACTCCTCCTGCGAGGTTGAGCGCCAGACCTACATATTCAAGGCCCTCCTCAAGCTCATCGGGTCAACCTTCACCCTGGAATCCAAGGACGACGCCAGGGCCTACTTCAACCAACTGCGCCAGAGGTTCATCGACTGGAACTACAACCTCTGGCAGAGCGGCGATTTCCAGGCCACAGAACAAGAAATAGCCGCCCTGTACGAATCCAAGTCCGGCGTCCTGGAACAGCGGGCCGCGGACTTGCTCAAGGACGGTGAATAACATGAACAAGGTCTATAGCAAAATCGAATCGATTAACGGGAGCGTCATCACTGTCCGCGCCAGGGACGTAAAATACGGGGAACTGGCGGAGATAGAAACCGCCTTCGGCACGTCCCTGGCGGAGGTGAACCGCATCGCCGACGACCTGGTGTCCCTCCAGGTGTTCGCCGGAGGCCGGGGGGTCTCCACGGGGGACAAGCTCCGCTTCCTGGGCAGGGAGATGCGGGTGAGCTTTTCGGACAACCTCATGGGCAGGATTTTCAACGGCTCCGGGGAGCCCAGGGACAGGGGCCCCCGCTTGCAGGACAACCTGGTGCCCATCGGCGGCCCCTCGGTGAACCCTTCAAAGCGCATCATGGCAAAGAACATGATTCACACGGGAATCCCCATGATCGACATGTTCAACAGCCTGGTGGTGTCCCAAAAACTGCCGATATTTTCAATCTCCGGGGAGCCCTACAACGAGCTCCTCGCCCGGATCGCCATGCAGGCCCAGGTCGACGTGATCATCCTGGGGGGCATGGGCCTCAAATACGACGACTACCTCTACTTCAAGCAGACCCTGGAAGAGGGGGGCGCCCTCTCCCGCACGGTGATGTTCGTGCACACCGCCAGCGACCCCACCGTGGAGTGCATCATGGTGCCGGACATGAGCCTGGCCGTGGCGGAGCAGTTCGCCCTCCAGGGCAAGACGGTCCTGGTGCTCCTTACGGACATGACGAACTTCGCGGACGCCCTCAAGGAAATCGCGATCATCCAGGAGCAGGTGCCCTCGAACCGGGGCTATCCCGGGGACCTCTACAGCCAGCTCGCCGCCCGGTACGAAAAAGCCGTTGACTTTGACGGCGCGGGAAGCGTCACGATTCTGGCGGTCACGACCATGCCCGGGGACGACGTGACGCACCCGGTGCCGGACAACACGGGCTACATCACCGAGGGCCAGTACTACCTCAAGGGCGGCCGCATCGAGCCGTTTGGATCGCTGTCGCGCCTCAAGCAGCAAGTCAACGGCAAAACGCGCCCCGACCACCGCGCCCTGATGGACGGCATGATCAAACTCTACTCGGCCTACAAGGACACCCTTGAGAAAAAGGCCATGGGCTTCATCATGACCGCCTGGGACGACAAACTG
>JAISTZ010000093.1 GCA_031272345.1 Spirochaetaceae bacterium
GCCTTCAACTTCCCCATGATGGTCATGCTCTTTCCCACGGACAGCGGCAAGTCCCAGGGGGTGGCGATTTTTTTCTCCTCCGAGCAGTACATCGAGGACTTCGGGGCGGGGACGAATCACTCCTTCATGGTGAACACCACCGGGGAGCTCCTGGTGCACCGGGAGCTGGACGTCCTCAAGCGGGGCCGCTCCGGGGAGACCACGGCCATCCGGGAGACGATTCTGCAAACCACCCTGGACGATATGCAGACCGTCATACGGGATGACGGGGGGGTGCAGTATTTCTGCGCCTTCAAGAAACTGCCCCGGTTGGGGACGGTGGTAGTCACCCAGATAGCCGTGGACACGGTGTTCGAGGGGGTCCAGGCCACGGTGCGCCGGAACGTGTACCTGGCGGCCATCATCCTGAGCCTGTCCATCACCTTCGCATGGTTCTTCTCCCGCACGGTCACCCATCCCATCCAGAACCTGATGCGGGCGGCCCGCAAGGTGGAGGGGGGCGACTACGGGGTCGACGTTCCGATCACCAGCAAGGACGAGCTGGGCGTGTTGGGGACCACCTTCAACAGCATGAGCCTCAGCCTCGCCCGGACCCACCGTCAATTGAACGAAGCTTATTCAAAGCTGCAGGAAGTGAACGAGGGGCTGGAAAACACCGTCAAGGAGCGGACCGCGGAGCTGGAAAAACAGACCGCCATCGCCGTGGCCGCGTCCAAGACCAAGAGCGAATTCCTTGCCATGATGAGCCACGAGATCCGTACCCCCATGAACGCCATCATGGGCATGGTCGAAATCATGGACACGAGCAACCTCACGGAGAAGCAGGTCTCCTATTTCGGGGACATCCGGCTCATGTCCCGCACCCTCCTCAACATCATCAACGACATCCTGGACATCTCAAAGATCGAAGCGGGGAAGCTCGAACTCGTGCCGGTCAACTACGACATGTACGTCCTCTTCGACAACATCATCACCATTTCGTCCTTCTCCGCGGCGGCCAAGTCCCTGAACCTCGTCAACAAGCGGGACGACGCCATGCCCCGCTACCTCTACGGGGACGAAATCCGGGTGCGCCAGATCTTCACGAACATCATCAACAACGCGGTAAAATACACCCCCGAGGGCACCGTGACGGTCACCCTGAAGCCGGGGGTGGACAGCAGGAAGCGGCCCGTGGCGGTCTTTGCGGTGAAGGACACGGGAATCGGCATAAAAAAAGAAGAAATCCCCAAGCTTTTCGGCAGTTTCCAGCGGCTGGACGCGCAAAAAACCAGGACCATCCAGGGCACGGGCCTGGGCCTGGCGATCACCAAGCAGCTCCTCGACATGATGGGCGGCAACGTCACGGTTGAAAGCGAATACGGCAAGGGCAGCACCTTCACCATCACCTTCCCCCTGGTTGCCGGGGACGAAAAACAGGTCAAGAGCACCGAGGACGTCTCCAGCTTCGTCAGCCTCAAGCCCGGCGCGGACCTGCGCCTCCTGGTCACCGACGACATCAAGATAAACCTGAACGTGGCCCTGGGATTCCTGGAGAAACACGGCATGAAAGCCGACACCGCCGGGGACGGCCTGGAGGCCATGCAGAAGGTCATCGCCAAGGAAAAGGCCGGCAAGGGCTACGACCTGGTCTTCATCGACCTCCTCATGCCCAACATGGACGGCATCACGGCCATGCAGAAGATCCGCGCCCAGGGGGGCCGCCTCAAGAATCTCCCCATCGTCGCCCTCACCGCAAACGCCATGACGGACTCCATCGAGGAGTACCTCAAGGCCGGGATGAGCGACTTCCTTGCCAAGCCCATGACGGATTCCGAGCTGAACGCGATTCTGGCCAAGTGGCTCCCCAGGGACAAGGTCCTCATCGGCAAAAAGGCCGGCGCTCCGGCTCCGGCGCTCCCTGCTCCGGCAACGCAGCCTGCCCCGGCAGCAAGATCCGCTCCGGCAACGCGGCCCCCTGCCCCGGCGGCGAGACCTGCTCCCGCAACACGGCCCGCTCCGGCAGCGCAGCCCGCTCCGGCAACGCAACCCGCTCCGGCAGCGCAGCCCGCTCCGGCAGCGCAGCCCGCTCCGGCAACGGCCGGGGGCCGGGTGTTCGGCCCGGAGCAGCAGAAAAAGCTGGAGGAGCGGATCGGGGCCCTCAAGGATTACCTCCGGAATCGGGACTGGGACAGCTTCGCCCGGCAATCGGCTGCCCTGGGGCGGTTCTTTGGGGAGATGGGGCAGAGGGCCCTGGCGGACCAGGCCCTGCAACTGGAGAAGGCCGGAAGGGCCGCATCCGGCAAGGAGGAAGGGGGCCTGGCCAGGATGCACCGGGCCCGGGCGCAGAAATTCTGCGCGGAAAAAACCGGAGATGCGGTTGCGGCGTTTTTGGGCTTCCTCGCCAGACAGCGGAAGGGCGCGCCGCGGCAGGCCGCTCCGGCAGGCGCCCCCAGGGCCGCCCCGACCGGCGCTCCCAGGGCCGCGCCGAAAAAATCCCTGGGCTCCATCGCCGAAATCCCCGGCCTGAACATCGCAAAGGGTCTGGAGTTCACCGGGGGAAGCCTGGATTTCTACAAGCTCACCCTCCAGCAGTTCTGCGACGACTTCCCCGGCCTCAGGGACGCGGTGTTCGACGACGTGCGGAAGAAGGACTGGAAGGACTACGGCATAAAGCTCCACGGCTTCAAGGGGATGCTCTCCATGATCGGCGCGGACGAACTCTCAGAGCGGGCCAAGAAGCTGGAATTCGCCGGAAAGGCCGCTGACGCCAAGGGCTCGGCGGAGGACGCCAGGGTCTGCGCCTCCGAAGCCCGGCCCATAATGCAGGCGATCGCCGCCCTCCGGGACAGGATACTCGCCGCCCTTGATTCCGGCGGAGACGGGGAGAAGGCCCCATGAACAGGTTCTTCCAGTGGCTCGGCAACATCTTTTTCCTTGTAATACCCCTGGGGGGCGCGGCCTGGGGGGGGTACATGCTTTGGAAGGACATCAACCAGAGCTTCGCGCAGATCAACCGGCAGCCCATCGGGCGGGTGGAGCGGACCGAGCGGATGGTCCAGCGGCAGCTTGCAACCAGGGCGATCTGGGAGCAGGCCGTGGGGGGGCTCCCCCTCTACCCGGAGGACAAGATACGCACCGGGGACGCCTCGGCGGTCAGAATCGCCCTTAATTCCGGGGATGTCATAGATTTAAGCAGCAATTCCTTCATCACCCTGCCCTCGGACGGGGAGGGGGGCATCCAGGTGGAAAGCGGAACGGTGATTCCGGTGGTTTCCTCCGGGGGGCTTTCGATACAGACCGCCGGGGGGGGCTCGGTGGCTGAGGCGGGGGAATGGGACTTCGGCGATGACCTGGGGAGTATCAACGGCGGGACGGGGGTGGAGAATCTGGTGATAAACACGATTCAGCCCACGGTGGGGCTGGCCTTCTCAAACGAGTCCTTTGCCGTGGACGCATACATGTCCCCCAGCGCCCGGAGCACCCTGCCCGTCTACCTGACCGTGCCCGCCCCGGAGGCGGTCATGGGCTGGGGCCTGGCGGTGCGGACCAACGACGGAACCCTCCTGCGGACCTATTCGGGGGAAAATTCCAGGGCCCCCCCGGAGCGGATAGAGTTCGACGGCAAGGACGACAGGGGCAGGACTCTGCCCGAGGGGGCCTACAACTGGCAGCTTTCGGTCCTCTACAGGAACGGCTTTGTCTCCACCGCGGTCTCCCCGCCCTTTTTCGTCGACGCCACCCCCCCCAGGGCCGTCATCAAACCCGAATACCCCGTCTTCTCCCCGAACAACGACGGCAGGAAGGACCAGATGGTCTTCATCCAGGAGGGCACCCCGGAGGTCACCTGGCGGGGCGAAATCCGCTCCGCCTCGGACGGCGCGGCCCCCGTGCGGGCGGTCCGGTTCACCGGGGGGCTGCCGGAACGGTTCTCCTGGAACGGCATCACCGACACGGGGGCCCCCGCGCCGGACGGGGACTACGTGTACCAGGTGTTCTCCACGGACCAGGCGGGGAACAGCGGGGCCTCCGCGCCGGTCACCTTCACCCTGAGCACCATGGAAACCCCCCTCAGGCTTGCGGCGGACAGCCGGGCCTTCTCCCCGGGGAGCAGGACGGGCCGGAGCAGAATCACCCTTACCCCATCGGCTGAGGTGGCCGGGGGAATCGCCTCCTGGAAGATAGACATCCTCAACGGGGACGGGGCGGAGGTGCGGACCTTTGAAAGAACCGGCGGCCTCCCGGGAAGTGTCCCCTGGGACGGGACCCTCCCTTCGGGCAAGACCGCCCCGGACGGGGTCTACACGGCCCGGCTCACGGTGGACTACTCCATGGGGAACGAGCCCGTCGCCCTGAGCGAGCCCTTCGTGGTGGACACGGAGCCGCCCTCAGGGGAGGTCGCCCTGGCCTACAGGAACTTCAGCCCCAACGGGGACGGCCGCAAGGACACCATCCCCTTCGCCGTCACGACCAGGGGGGACGACTCCTGGCTCGCGGTTATCCGTAATTCCGCGGGCGCCGAGGTGAGGTCCTGGGAGTGGGCCGGGGAGGCTCCGCTGATCGACTGGGACGGCACGGACGGGGCGGGGGCCCTTGCCCCGGACGGGAGCTACACCTTCACCCTCTCCGCAACCGACGAGGCCGGTAACCGGAGCGCCGTACCCCCGGAAGCCCTGGCCCTCAGCACCTTCGCCACCCCCGTGGACATTGCCGTCAATTACCCGGCCTTCTCGCCGGTCTCCCAGGGGGCCCAGAGCCGCATCACCATTACCCCGGCGGTGGGGGTGAACCGGGGCATCGACTCCTGGCGGATGGACATCATCGACGCGGACGGCGGGGAGGTGCGGAACTTCGCCGGAACGGGGGCGGTCCCGGGCAGTTTCGTCTGGGACGGGGCGTCCTCCCTCGGAAAGCGCGCCCCCGACGGAGTCTACGCGGCCCGCATCCGGCTGGTCTACGACATGGGGAACGAGCCCTCCGCGTGGAGCGGCCCCTTCGTGGTGGACACGGTTCCCCCCGAGGGCAGCGTGACCACGGGCTTCACCGTCTTCAGCCCCAACGGGGACGGCCTCAAGGACTACATGCTCTTCACCGCAGTCACCTTCGGGGACGAACCCTGGCGCGGGGAGGTGACCGATTCCGCGGGTAAGACCGTCCGCTCCTGGGAATGGACGGGAAGCGCCCCGCCCCTGGTCTGGGACGGCACGGACAGCGCGGGCCTCCCCGCCCCGGACGGAACCTACGCCTTCGCCCTCTCCGCCAGGGACGACGCGGGGAACAGGTGCGAGAGGACCATCCCGGGCATCCGCCTGGACGCCCGGAAGCCCACAGCTTTGGTCACCGCATCCGCCGTGGGGATCTCCCCCAACAGGGCCTCCTCGGTCAGGCTGGGCCTCGTCCCGTCCATCAGGGATGGGATCGAATCCTGGAAACTGGAGCTTCTCGGCAGGTCCGGGGCGGTCTTCCGGTCCTTCCCCGC
>JAISTZ010000094.1 GCA_031272345.1 Spirochaetaceae bacterium
CAAAAACCTGCCGTCCGTCAAGTACAAAAACAGGGACCCGTCAACCGGGCCCCTGCTGCTTAAAACGGATTAGTGATAGTCACGCCCTGTATGACTTGACCGTCCTGCATATCTTCTGAAAAGAGCAAAGCGCATTGACATTCCATAGCCGATGCCACGATAAGTCCGTCGTAAAAAGAAAATTGATGTTTTTTATGCAGTTCAAGTTTAGCAAGGTCAGTTTTGGAATAGGCGTAAATAACGATATTGCTGTCGAGGAAGGCGCGGTTACCGCTCATTTGCCTCTTCCCGATCAAACTTCCAACCGGTCGTGTCGATGTTGGCCGGAGCAAAATCATTCAGCGTGAATGTCCGCTTCGCCGTATTTCCTTGATCGCCGACCCCGGTTTCAATCCGGATGAGCCCCATAAGCTCCATAGACC
Organism: Spirochaetaceae bacterium; assembly: GCA_031272345.1. Lineage (GTDB taxonomy): Bacteria > Spirochaetota > Spirochaetia > Treponematales > Treponemataceae > JAISTZ01. Next base: position 423 of record JAISTZ010000094.1, read on the forward strand.
TGAGCATATTGAAGGCGCCGGGGTTGATTATTTCAACTTTCGTTGCTCTAGTCGTCTGCATAGAAACGCTCCTTGTTTCTATTATAGAAGAACATAATAAAAAACGCAAGTATACGGAGGCCCCCTATCCCTCCCCCCACACACACAAACCAGGGGCCCTCCCCACCGGGCCCCTGCTGCTTCATGCTGCCCGCTGCTTACGGCTACTCTTGCGTCCAGTCCAGGCATCATCCGTATAGGTGTACGTCCCCGCCTTGCCGTTTTCCATTTGTTTTGCTATACTGTTTCCAGGTGAATGAATGGCAGAGAACGACGCTCGCAAGAGCCTGTACATTGAAACGACTATCCCCAGTTACGCAACAGCCTGGGATAGCAGAGACGTATTGCATTTGGCCGACCAGCTTGTCACCAGGGCCTTCTGGGAGGATGAGCGGCAACGCTTCCGGCTGTATACGAGCGAAGCTGTGCATACGGAATGTCGCCGGGGCGACCCCGATGCGGCGGCGCGGCGGATTGGGTTTCTTGGAGGTATTGAGAACTATCCGCTGACCGGTGAAATCATGGAACTCGCGGAGTTTTACCGGCAGTTTTTGGGCCTCCCGGATCGGGCAAAAGCGGACAGCCTTCATCTGGCGGTGTGTGTGCTTCATCGGGTAGATTACCTTCTCACCTGGAACTGTACGCATCTTGGTCCTGTTGCCCATACCAAAGTACGGGATTATAATGAGAAACAGGGTCTTTGGACTCCGGAACTGGAAACGCCGAGGACCATGATGGAAATTATACGAAAGGAGAAAATATGAGCAGGTACACAGACATGCTGGACGAAGAGCATAACGAGATAATGCAGGACGTGCGGGCACGGCAGGCGGAAGCGTGGGAAGCGTATAAGCGTTTTGGCGTTGACCCCGACGGATTCAGGCGCGAAGAAGCGGCTGCTCTTGAAAAACTGGGCTTCCGGCTGGAGCCCATCGGTTCCGACGGCACATCCCGCCTCGTGCGCATCACGAACTAATAGCGCGGCCCCCGGCTTGACCCGCCGTCCGGCAAGTACAAAAACGGGAACCCGGCGTGAGCTTGACACACAAACAGACAGGTACTATTCTTAATTACAGGGGTAAACTATGCAAACGGTTCAGTTGACAATACAGCTTCCGGATGTTCTCACCGCAAATGAGGCCCATTTAAAAAGCTTTTTGGCGGCAAAAATGTACGAAAACCAGGAATTATCTCTAGGCCAGGCGGCGGATATGGCCGGAGTTTCTAAAAGAGCTTTTGCAGAAATGCTTGGTCTGTATGATGTTTCGCTCTTTTCGCAAAATATGGATGAACTGGAAGACGACATAGCAAATGCCTGATGTGATTTCAAACACAAGCTGTCTTATCGCGCTGTCAAATATCAATATGCTGGATATACTGCGGCTGCGTTACGGAAAGATTTACATCACGCCGGAGGTAGACCACGAATTTAATGAACCCTTGCCTGAATGGATTACCGTTGTTCCCGTGTGCGATACATACAGAACTATATTGATAAACAGGTATGTTGATATTGGAGAAGCAAGTACAATCGCCCTGGCCGGTGAAATGAGCGCCCCTTTGGTAATACTGGATGACGGCAAAGCGAGGCGTTACGCAAAAAGCATTGGTTTAAGAATCACTGGGACACTTGGTGTGATAATAAAGGCAGAAGATTTAGGATTGATACCGGATGCGCGTAAAACTGTCGCCGATTTACGCGCTGTCAATTTTCGCATTCCCCGTAAATTTGAAGAACGATATTTGAACTAAGGGCATCTATATCTATCCCCGCCGCCCATCAAGTAAAAACGGGGGCCCTCCCCACCGGGCCCCTGGTGTTTCGCTTTTTCTTTTCGTTACGGCGATGACTTCGTCCAGGCAGCCGCATAGGTGTATGTCCCCGCCTTGCCAGTGGAATATGCGGCGGACAGGGAACCATCGCCTGTAGCCGGCCCCTGGAAACCAGCGTTTTGAATCGACGTTGTGCTCACACTATCCCCGCTGAAGATCACGGTTGTAAGCCCGGCGTCAGTGAATGCTCCTGCGCCGATTGTAGTGACTGCGGCTGGAATGGTTATACTTGTCAGACTGGTGCAGCCTTGGAACGCGCTGGCTCCGATGGTGGTGACTGCGGCGGGAATGGTTATGCTTGCCAGACTGGTGCAGCCTTGGAATGCACTGGCCTCGATGGAGGTGAGGAGGCTTTTTAGCGTTACAGTTGTTAGGCTTGTGCAGCCAGAGAACGTGAAAGTCTCGATTTTAGTGACCAGGAGCGGTATGATTACGCTGGTCAGGCCGCTGTCCTTGAACGCGGAGGCTCCGATGCTGCTTACAGCAGTTGGGATTGTTACGCTGGTCAGATTTGCGGCGCCGGAGAAGGCGGAAGCGCCGATACTGGTCACGGTGGCCGGTATGCTGAATGAGGTTCCTGTTTTTGCCACAGGATACTGGACAAGCGAGGTTTTTGCGTAGTTGTAAAGAACACCGTCAGTATCACTATAGGCAGAATTTCCCAAGTCAACAAAGATGTTTTTAAGATTCTCGCAACCAGAAAACGCGCCGGCAGTGATGCTGGTGACATTGGACGGTATGGTTATGCTTTCCAGAACAGCGCAGCCACCGCCAGTAAAGGCATTCGCAGTGATGCTGGTTCCCACATTCGGCAGGATCAGGCCCGTGATATGCTCGGTAAGGTTTACCGCGCTGACAAGATTAGCCAGCGTTGCCGTGTAGCCCCGCAGGTTGAGCACAAAATTTTTCGTTGATGTCCCTGACCCCGCGTCTTCAATGAAAGCGGCAATATAGTTCAGAGCCGCTGCATCCAGAGTGGTGGGGAGGCCATCAATTCTGATGGTACTATTAGCCGCGGCAGATCCCAGAGCAATTGCGAGAGCGCTCCAGTTGGGCGTACCGCCGGACGTAGTGGGGCTGACATCCACCACCACAGTCCCGGTCTCAGCAGGCCTCCCGCTTGCCGCTGTTGTGCTGAAGCCGCTTGTCCCCACGGCGTTTTTCGCCTTCACCCACACATAGTACAGCGTGTCATTGGTCAAGCCAGTGATGGTCGCAGTGGTGGTTGTTCCGCCTTCGATGTCGTCGCCGAACTTGGTTGCCGAACCGGAACTGCTGGCGGTGCCGTACCAGACCTCGTAGGCTGAGGCCGGGGCTGCTTGGGCTGTAACCGCGTCCCAGGTTACGGTAAGATTGCCACTGACAGGGGTATTCGCGGGCCCTGCTGTTACTTCGGCAGGCGCGACAGGTACGCCGATGGGCGTTGCTGCCTCTGACGGATCGCTGAAATCGCTGACCCCGTCGGCGTTCTTTGCCTTTATCCAGACATAATAGTCTGTGCCGTTGGTCAGGCCGTTGATGGTATGCGTTGATCCGGTAACATTGGCGGCTTTTGGGGTTGTCGGGGGAGTAGTGCTGCTATCCTCGCCTACATAGACGTCGTAACTGGTTGCTCCGGTTACTGCGGTCCAGGTTACAGCGAGGCTGGCATTGCCCACAGTTACGGTAGGAGCGGTCGACGGCGCTTCGGGCGGCGCAAGGGCAGGCGTCCCGGTTTCCCCCTCCTCCGCAAACGGGCCTGTCCCGTAAGCGTTTTTCGTGCGAACCCAGACATAGTATGTTGTGCCGTTGGTGAGGCCGGTGATGGTTGCCGGAGATGAGGATGCATCGGTGCGTTTTGTTGTGGTCGTGGCAGAGGAATCATCGGTTGTTCCAACCCAGATTTCGTAGCCCGTCACGTCGGCAGGCGCCGATGAAGTCCAGCTCCAGGTTATGGTGAGCTTGCCGCTTCCCGGCGATGTCACAGTAACGTTATCAGGCGCGGCAGGCAGATTGGAGCCGGGGGTCCCTGATGGAACCGACGTATTAGTGTCGAAGGGGCCTGTTCCGTCAACACTTTTCGTCCTTACCCAGACATAATGCTCTGTAAAGTTTGTCAGGCCGGTGATGGTCGCCGAGGTCGCCGTCGCGGCCGCATCAGTGCCTCGTTTTGTCGCCTTGGCAGAATCGTTCTCAGTTCCCGCCCAGATTTCGTAGCCTGTTACACCAGCAGGCGGCTCTTCATCCCACTCCCAGGTTACGGTGAGCTTGCCGCTCTCCGGTGCTTCCACAGTAACGCTATCCGGTGGGTCAAGCAGTGTGATGTTGGGTGTATGAGGCGCTCCTGACGCGGCAGTGGCGGTGCTGGTTCCGGCGCTGTTTTTAGACCGTACCCACACATAGTAGGGTGTGCCATTGGTCAAGCCGGTGATTTGGTAGGATGGTTCAGAAACTTCTTGCGGCGTTTTTGCCGGCAAGGAAACATCATTTACGGTGCTGTACACGACCAGGTAGGATGTGGCTCCGGTAACAGCCCCCCAGGACACATCGAGCTTTTTATTGCCCGGCGTCACGGTTACGCCGGTGGGGGCGGACGGCGCTCCGGTAGCTGCCGTGGGTGTACCTGTCGCGGATTGACTAAAACCGCTTGTTCCAACGGCATTCTTCGCCTTTACCCACACATAGTAGAGTATGCCGTTGCTCAGGCCGTTAATGATGGTGGTTTTTGTCGTGTCTCCGGTTATGTTAAGACCTGTCCGCGCCGCAGACAAAAGGGAGGTATCTGAACTGATTCCGAGCCACACTTCGTAGTCCGTGGCGCCTGAAACCGCTGCCCACGACACGGTGAGTTGCCCGGAAGCTGCCGTTACTGTGGGGCGGCCCGGAGCCGCAGGTACGGTTGCGGGCGTCCCGGTTGTTCCAGACGCGGCAAAGTCGCCGGTTCCGTCAGCGCTTTTCGTACGCACCCAGACGTAGTATGTTGTAAAGTTGGTGAGGCTGGAAATGGTCGCAGAGGTTGCCGTCGCGGCCGCATCTGCGCGTTTTATTGTGGTCGTGGCAGAGGAAACATCAGTTGTTCCAACCCAGATTTCGTAGCCTGTCGCGTCGGTGACGGCGTCCCAGGAAACAGTGAGCTTGGCATTGTCCGGCGTCACGGTGACGTTGTCCGGCGGGGGAAGCAGCGGTACTGTCTGGGGTGTTCCGCTTTCCTTCTTGCTGGCAGGGCCGGTCCCCAGGCTGTTTTTAGCCTTTACCCAGACTTCATACTGTTTGTCGTTGGTCAGTCCCGTGATAGTGTATGTGATAGATGAAGATGTTCCAGCGGAAACCGTAATTATGCCTAATGCCAGACTGGTCCCGGTGATTTCCTCACTGCCGTAATAGACTTCGTAAGCGGTCGCGTTGTTTACGGCGTCCCAGGTTACGATGAGCTTGCCGCTTCCCGGCGTCACGCTGTTTATGACAGGGGAATCTAACGTCGAGGTTGGGTTTTTAGGTGTTCCCGTTATTGGGGAACCAAAAACGCTGGTTCCCTTGCTGTTTTTTGACTTTACCCAGATGTAGTAGGGTATGCCGTCAGTAAGGCCGGTGATGGTAGTCGACAAACTATCGGTTATGTCTGTGCCCCGTTGTTCCGCCAGGGCGGAATTATTAGACAGCGCCATCCAGACCTGATAGGCCGTGGCGCCCGCCACCGGGGTCCAGGTCACGGTAAGGCTGCCGCTAACCGTAACAGGCGGCGTTCCGCTTGTTGTTGGCACAACGGTTACTGTAGGCACTGCGGGAACCGAGGCGGCGGAAATGGGGGTTGCTGTCGCCATGGGGCTGAAGTCGCCAGCCGTGCCGTCGATTACGGCCTTTATCCACACATAGTAGGGCGTTCCGTTGGTGAGAGCGGTGATGATCGCCGTGGGGGCGGTTGGGTTTGTCGCCATCTTTCTTGCTGAGCCGGAATCGTTGATAGTTCCATAATAGACTTCGTAGGCCGTGGCGTCCTCGACAGGAGTCCAGGTTACGGTGAGCTGCCTGGAAGCCGGTGTTACGGTGGGTCTCGCCGGCGCGGCGGGTACGGCGACATCTTCCGGCGCGGAGGGCGTGTCTGTGGACGTTTCGATGTCCCAGGGATCCCCCGTGCCGCCCAGGGGATAGTCGCAGCTCACAAAAAGCAGCGCCAGAAACAACGGGATAATCCACGCAATAGACCGTTTCGACAGTTTCATACCAAGCCTCCTTGTCATCCCCCCCACCCAAACAGAAAGTTTATAGAAAATCATAACTTTAAGTATAAAATTATGGCTTTTTCTTATTATCGTCATCTTTTTGTTAATTGTCAAGTGTTTTTTTCAAAAACTAATAGTGAAGATAATGACGGGACTTAGGGAACTTTTGGCCTTCAATATCAGGTGCAAACGGCGGGAATTGGGGCTCACCCAGACCAAGCTGGCGGAAAAAGTGGACACCGCCCCCACCTACATCGCCATGATAGAGCTCCGTAAACGCTTCCCCTCGGCGGAAATGCTGGAACGCATAGCCAGGGCCCTGGAAATCGACCCACCGGAACTGTTCGCCGTGGGCGCCTTTCACGTAAAATCAGTGGAGGAAATCCAAACCGCGGTGCTTTTGGACATTCAAAAGGCCGTTTCCGACCGGATTCAGGCAATTCATACGGGCGAAATATAGCCGCAGGGCAGCGTGTCCCAGTCAGCGTGTCCCCGAGGCGACTCGGGGCTTTCCCGCCAGGTCCGGGAAGAGGGCGATTTTCCTAAAACCACGCTCCGCAAGGGTCTCCGCGGCCAGGGAGCCGGCCCGCTCGTCAATCTCGACCAGGAGCCGGCCCCCGGGCACGAGTCTGCGGGCCGCCCCCGCAATCAGCCGCTCCGTCACTTCAAAGCCCGTGGGGCCGCCGGAAAGCGCAAGGACGGGTTCGCCCCTGCCGTCCCGGAGGAGCGCGCGGGCCTCCGCTTCGGGCACGTAGGGCGGATTCGCAACGATCACGTCGAACAGTCCGGCCCGGGGAAGGTCCAGCAGGTCGGCCTGCGCAAAATCAAGCGCCCCGGCCTTGTCCGGGGGGATGAGCCTGCGGGCGTTCCTCCGGGCCGCAGAAAGGGCCCCCGGCGAAATGTCCGTCAGGGTAAGCTCCAGGGGGACAGGGCTGTGCAGGAAGAGTGAAATCCCCACGCAGCCCGTGCCGGTGCACACGTCCCAGACCCGGAGAGGTCTGTCCCTTCCTCTGTCCGCGGGGCCCATGGTTTGCAGCGCCTCCAGGGTTCTTTCCACGAGAATCTCCGTGTCCCCCTTGGGAATCAACGCCTCCGGGGTGACGCAAAAGTCCAGGCCGAAAAACTCTTTTATCCCCGTGATGTACGCCACCGGGAGCCCCCCCCGGCGTTTCCCCGCCGCCGCAAAAAAAGCGGCCCCTTCCTCCGGGGTGAGTTCCCGTTCCCCATGGGCGAGGGTCTCCGTCCGGGACACGCCCAGGACAAAGCCCAGGATGCACTCCGCGTCAAGGAGCGGGGTCGGGGACGCTGGAAAAAGGGCCGCCGCTTGCTTCCTCAGGGAGTCCACGGTCACACTGTCTGAATCGCGAATCACAGGCGCAAGGATAGCTCCATGCGGGGGAAAAAACAATGCCCCAGGGTCCGGTGTCGGCGCCAGGCACATGCGCCTGGCACCGAGGGGGACGGTACCCGCCCCCAGAATCACGGTCTGACCCGCCGCAAAAGAACCGCTACGACAACGACGGCGAAGAATCACTTAGGTGCAGTTGCCGATTCATATTTTTTCTATGCATATTTTGTAACCCAGTGAATTCAATACACTGGAAAACGTCCGATAATTTATCCGTTCCGCATTTCTGCTTCGGATTTTTTGAATAACCGTCGGCGACACCCCAGCTTTTTGCGCCAGCATCCGCACAGAAATTTTTTCTTGTTCCATTTTTTCCAGCACAAATTCTGATAAAAGAAAATCATTGTATTCCTTGTCAAACAATGCTTTTTCTTCAGGATTGTTTGTTATGAATGTATCAAAGGTCGTTTCCATCGTTATTTCCTCCTGAGTTTCGTTTGATGTAATCTTGCATACGTTTTAATGCAAGTTCTTTTTCCGTCTTCGGCAGTTTATTTGTTTTTTTTAAAAATCCATTGGTAACTATAATTTTCTTCGCCTGTGTGAAAAAAGATAAATATCTATCCGGCTGCGGTTTGAACGCATAAATTCCGTCGCCTTCATTCCTAAATTTCGTTTTGTCATAAATCTTGCCAAAATCGCCTATCTTCTTTGCCAAAATTAAAAATTTTCGCTTTTGTTCCGGCAAGGTTGATAAAAAATAATCATACACCTGACTTTTTCCCTGCACATCGTAATACCACTCTAAAGTAAAAAAGTGACCTCGATAAATTGTGCAGGAATCTTTGTCCATGCTTGACATCGTACCATTTTTCTGGTACAATGTCAAGCATTTTTTAAGAATTTACAAAAAAATTAAAAAATTCGCGACCTCTGAATACCGCACTATCCCTGCCACGGTGTCTCGCGATCACGGTCTGACCCGCCGCAAAAGAACCGCTACGGCGACGACGGCGAAGAAGGGGAGGATAGCGGCCTTCTTTTTCCGGCGCTTTGCCCCGCCGGGGTGGGCTATTGATTTCCACCGAATGGCGCTGGACGGCGTAAACCGAAGCGCCACAGGTTAATCTATAACCTTCTTGCAGTCTCTGTTCAGTTCACAATTTTTGCAGTCAGGTTTGCCTTGATGACACCATTTCCTGCCGGTTTCAAAACATGCACAATCTATAAGTCCAGGGAATTCCGGGGAAATTTCACGGGCTTTATAGATTACCTTCTCAACCGTGGAATTCTTGGGAACCAATCCAAGCCGTGTCATGACACGTTTTACATGTCTATCCGCCGATATGTCGATTGAGTAATAATCGAAAAGCGGCACTTTGAAACATCTGACGAGGATGTTTGCCGCCATGGTTGCTATTTTGGGACCTGCGCCCTCGAATTCGAGAAACCTGCCGACAACAGCCGCGCTGCTTGGTTTGTTTGCCCAAATATTCGCGGCATTGCCGGCATATTTTGTCTTTATGTCTTGGACACCGCCATAAAATATGGCGGCCATTTTTTCATTGAACCTGTGCAGACTGTTTTTTTCAAAAAGCCGGACATATTCGTCTCGGCCTATTGAAGACAATTCAGGAATCGTCTTCGCTCTTGTCTGATTAAATACCTTGTAAGGTATTTCCCATGCTTTTTCTGCCTGAATCTGCCTGTCCATGAGGCAACCTAGAACAAAAGCGTGAGGAAAATGTTCCAAGTCCTTGATGAGAGCATCTGCGTCTCCATTTTCTGTGAATGTCACATCGTCCAAAGACGCAGATGCGAACTGTTTACGGCTTATTTCAAGGATTAACGCATTATCCATTAGTAACTCCTTCCCGGCGCATTACGCCCCGCCGGATAGGCATCAAGATTTTTCGTGTATGGGTTATTCCCGAACGATACCCTCTTTTCTAAGATACACCATTGCACTATCCAGCAAATCGGCGGCTGTCTGAGTACCCGGTTGAGGATAATCTTCACAAGCATACGCAGCAGGACGATCTACATCCCTGGCAAATGCTGGTTTTTCTTCCTCTGGAACTTCCTTTGAGGTTACAACACCTTTCCCGCACTCTTTAGTATCCTGATCCACCACAAGACAACACAAAGGCGGTAAACCTTTATCACGACATGCGAAACCAATCGCTCCCAATAAGGCAGGGATATTATTCACCCCCTTCCGTCCCTGGATTAAATAGGTGAAGTCGTTGCTGTACGGCATACCAAAGCCAAATGTAAAACAGTCGTGCGCATAATACGTGATCGTTTTGTTCCACTTTACCGTTAAAAGAAAACGATAAATCCTTTCCAACACTTCAAGTGTTTTCTGTTCTTTAGGTTCCATATTCTTTCCTCCTTCCCGGCGTTTGCCCCCAGTCCATACGGATAGGGGGCTTTGTTTCTGAGATTAGACAGGACTACCAATCCGCTCCTTTGGAGAGAAGGTTTTGCTTGAGACTCCCAACCAGTTCTTGCCAACGTGCGATGACCTCGTCCACTTGGCTCTGTGTCCTTAAATACGCGCCGCTGGCGTATTTTTGTCCCTTTCCGTCGTAGCTATCGTAAACCGGGTCCGCAAAGGAAACCCTGCATTTACCCGATTTAACTTCAATGGTAAGTGTGGAAAAATAGACCAACCGGCCTCCAAGTCCCCCCATGATCGGATCACCACTAAAAGAATACTTACCTTTTAGTACACCGGCTGCCTTGTCTGAGTATTGGATGACAGAGTCGGCATTATTGAACTGGTCAACCATCCACAGGTTCACTTTTGTGAACAAATCATCAGCTGATATGTCCGGCACTTCGATGATCTCATCGTACTTCGTCGAGCTCGACAGCTCAGGCATAGACACGCATCCTGCCAGTAAGAACGCCGAAACCAATGTGGCAACCACAGCCGCCACCCCGAAAAACTTGCTTTTTTTCATACAAATCTCCTTCTCTGCCGCCCTTCAGACGGCTTGTCTTTAGTTTCCGCCCCTACGGGCGGCTATGTTCCCCCGCCATCAGCGGACTAACACCCCTGTTTTCCCCCGCGCCCACGGCCTTCACCGCCGGAAACACCGCATCGCCGCCCGTCCGTGTTGTCCGTGGTGTTCCTCCCTGCCCCCAGCGCAGCGGTAAGCGCAATCGCCGCGTCCTTGTTTTTCTCTGAAAGCCGGTGAAAAATCGCCCAAAGCAGCGCAATTTTGGCCGTTTCTGTCATCCTGTCTCCCCTTTTCTGCATATTTATTCATATTAATATAGTGAATAAATAATCGTGTCAAGCCAATTATACCATGGTTTTTCATTTTTCGTGCAATTTTTTTGGTGATAAAATAAGAAAAATTTACTTGAAAAATAATCAATTTTTGCGGTAAGCTGACGCCATGAACGGAACCGCGCCAGAAAGGGCCTCGATAAATTCCCGTATCAAGCAGATTAGGGAAGCCCTCGAAATGAGCCAGCGCCGTTTTTCGTTCATGCTTTCACTTTCCGGCAGTTACATTGCGAGGGTTGAAACAAAAAAAATGCCCGTCAACCCCAGGCTCGTCAAGCTCATCGTGTCGGAATTCGGGGTGAACGAGGACTGGCTCAAAACGGGCCGGGGGGAGATGTTCAGCCAGAACCCGGACGAAAAATTCACCAAGCTGGTGGGCCTGTTCCGGGAATTGCCGGGCAAATACCAGGATTTCGTGCTCAAAATCGTGGAGCACCTGCTGGAGATGGAAAATGCTTGACAAAGCGCTGTAACTGGTATACAATGTCAGGCAAGAGGTAGATTATGGCGCAGATAAGCATACGGATCGACGACACCGTAAAGAAACAGGCCGACAGTCTGTTTGAGGAGCTGGGACTGACCCTTTCAGGGGCGGTCAATATTTTTGTCCGGCAGGCATTGCGGCAACGGGGTATACCCTTCCCGGTCAGTGTTGAAAACGAACCGTTTTTTAATCCCGCAAATATGCGCTGGATTGACCAGTCTATCGAGCAGATGCGGAAGGGGCAAAAAATCACCAAGTCCTTCGCCGAACTTGAACAGATGGCCACATGAAAAAGATAGACATATACGAGTTGCGGACCCACTACGGAGATACATAATCGTGGAGCACCTGCTGGAGATGGAAAATGCTTGACGCCGCCATACAATCTATGATAAAGTAATACCATGGAATTAGAATATACCTATTGGCGCGACGGGCCTTATTTTGTCGGCTTTCTCAATGATTACCCGGAGGATTCTACCCAGGGGGAAACCCTGACAGAATTGGAAGAGGCCCTTGCCGAGGTATACGAAATCCGCCAAGAAGAAAAACGCCGTCTTGCGGAGATACGCAAAACAGGGAAAATAAGGGTGCCTGCGTGAAGCAGGAAAAATTGCGTAACATGATACGTGAATACGGCGCTATTTTTTTACGGCATGGGAAAAAGCACGACATCTTCGAAAACCCGCGTACCCATGAACTTACCCAGGTTCCCCGGCATTCCGATATAAACGAATACACCGCCCGTGATATACTCAAAAAGATGGCCAAATGAGTCATCCTTCGTGCTCAAAATCGTGGAGCGCCTATAGGAGATGGAAAGGAGCTATACATGACCGCAGACACACGCAAACACCGCAATATCCCCTGCCTCATCGCCGGGGGGGCGATGCTGCTCACGGTGGGGCTGATTTACGGCTGGTCGATTTTCCGCAGTCCCCTCACGGCCATGTTCCCGTCCTGGCAGCCCACCAGGATTTCGGTCACCTTTACGGTGTCCATGGTGTGCTTCAGTCTGGGGGGAATCCTCGGGGGAAAGCTCTCGGGCTTCATCAAAACCCGGTTCATCCTCCTGATTGCCGCCGGGGCCTTCCTGATCGGGTTTTGCGGGCTCTCTTTCCTGATTGACCCGGCCAGGCCGGAGGCAAGCCTCCTCAGGCTCTACGTGCTCTACGGTGTGTTCTGCGGCGCGGGGGTGGGGCTCACCTACAACGCGACCCTCAACACCGTGGTCAGGTGGTTCCCCGGCAGGACCGGCGCGGTTTCCGGGGCGCTCCTCATGTGCTTCGGCCTGGGGGGGCTCGCGCTCGGCAGCGTGGTCACCCCCCTGGTTGGGGCGGTGGGCCTCCGCAGGGCCTTCCTCGCGCTGGGCCTGGGGGTGGCCGCCGTGCTGGTTACCGGTTCCTTCATCGTGAAGGCCCCCGGCGCGGGGTCCGAAAAATCCCCGGAAAGGGGCGGGTCCCCCAGGGGTGACGAATCCGGCATCCGGGACTATTCCACCGGGGAAATGCTCAGGTCCGCGGTGTTCTGGCTCTATTGCCTGTGGCACGTGGCGGTTGTCACCGGGGGGCTCCTCATCGTGAACAGCGCGGCGGTTATCGCGGTCGCCTTTAATACGGCGGCGGGGGCGGGGCTCCTGGTGTCGGTGTTCAACGGAATCGGGCGGGTGGCCGTCGGGGCGCTCTTTGACAAACGGGGCCGCCACGTCGCCATGTCGGTCAATTCCTTCATCCTCCTTGGGGCGGGAATCCTGCTCATGGCCGGAGCCGCCCTGCGGGCGCCGCCCATGGTCATCCTGGGGATGTTCCTTACGGGAATCAGCTTCGGCGGCGGGCCCGCGTCAACCTCGGCCCTGGTGAACACATACTTCGGGCAAAAACACTACGCCATGAATCTCAGCGTTGCCACGGCCTCGTCGATTCCCGGGTCGATCCTGGGGCCCCTGCTCTCAAGCCGGCTGCAGGAGCTTTCGGGCGGGTCCTACGGGACAACCTTCGTCATGCTCACCGCCGTGGCGGTTGCCGCAATCGCCGTCAACACGGCCCTCCGCCTTGCCGCACTCAAGGCTCGGATGGAAACGCGGGGCCGGCGTGTCCCTGGGGCTTGACAGGATGACCGGAGAAGCATAGATTTGCCCCATGAGACGGAACGACAAGGAAATTACGGACACCGCGGAGAAACTCAGGATTATCGCCGAGTGCAAAGTGTGCAGGCTCGCCCTGTGCGACAGGGGTCTGCCCTACATTGTGCCCCTGAATTACGGCTACGCCTTCGACGGCGGCGTTTTAACCCTCTATTTTCACGGCGCCAGGGAGGGCAGGAAGATCGACATCATCAGGGTCAACAACACGGCCTGTTTCGAGGTCGACTGCGGGCAAAAGCTGATAGAACCCGCCCAGGGTGACGGGGCCTGCAAGTACGGGTACGCCTTCAAAAGCGTCGTCGGCTGGGGAAAAATCACCTTCGTCGAAGACAGGGCGGAAAAAACCGGGGCCCTGAGTCTGCTGATGGCCCACCAGACAGGGAGTTCCAGGGCCTTCCGGTTCGACCAGGCCGCGGTGGAAAGGGTCCTGGTGTTCAAAATGACCGTTGAGGAATTCACCGGGAAGCACAAGGAATTGCCCCAATAAACCGCGCCTGCGGGGCCGAAAACACCCCGCCCGGCGCTTGTCCTTTTTCCTCCGTTCCGCTATACTTGTCCCATGGCTGGTTTTGTCCACCTCCACACCCACACGGACTATTCCCTCCTCGACGCCATGAGCCGGATCGAGCCCCTGGTGGCGCGGGTGAAGGAACTCGGCATGGACGCCCTGGCGATCACGGACCACGGGAACATGTACGGGGCCCTGAACTTCGCCAGGGCCTGCGAGGACGCGGGCATCAAGCCCATCATCGGGTGCGAATTCTATGTGGCCGGCACGGGGAACCGCCGGGAGCGCAAGGGCACGGACCAGGGCAAGCACAACTACCACCTGATTCTGCTGGCAAAAAATCAGACCGGCTACCGGAACCTCATGCGCCTGTCCACCCTCTCCTTCACCGAGGGGTTCTACTACGACCCCAGAATCGACTTCGAGCTGCTGGAGCGCTGCCACGAGGGGCTGATCTGCCTCACCGCCTGCATCGCCGGGGAGCTGCCCCAGTTGCTGCTTGCCGGACAGACCCAGAAGGCCGAGGAGATGGTCCTCCAGTACAAGGCCCTCTTCGGGGAGGGGAACTTCTACATCGAACTCCAGAACCACGGCCTCCCGGACCAGCGCAGGGCCGCCCCCATGCTGATCGCCCTTGCCCGGAAGACGGGGGTCCCCATGGTGGTCACCAACGACATCCACTACGTGAACAAGGACGACGCCGAGGCCCACGACATCCTCCTCCACATAGGTCGCCAGGAAACGATAAGCGAGAAGGACAAGGACGGAAATTTAAAGCACAGGGGCTACGGGGCCCCGGAATTCTACGTCAAAACCCCTGACCAGATGGCCGCCCTCTTCCCGGACCACCCGGAGATGGTGGCGAACACCGCCCGCATCGCGGATCTATGCGAAGAAAAGGTGATTCCCCTGTACGATGTGAAGGACCTCAAAGACTGTCTGCCGGTGTACGAAATCCCGGAAGGCTTCGCCTCCGCGGACGACTACCTCCGCCACCTCGTTTCCGAGGGGCTCAAAACCCGGTACGACCCGGTCACCCCGGAGATACAGGAGCGCTCCGGCTACGAGCTTGACACCATAATCCGCATGGGTTTTACGGGCTATTTCCTCATCGTGTGGGACTTCATCCACTGGGCCCAGGGGCGGGACATACCCGTGGGGCCGGGGCGAGGTTCCGGTCCGGGTTCCATCGTCGCGTATGCCCTGGGCATCACCAACCTGGACCCCCTGCGCTACGGGCTCTTCTTCGAGCGCTTCCTGAATCCGGAACGGATTACCATGCCGGACTTCGACATCGACCTGGCCGACGACAGGCGGCAGGAGGTAATCGAGTACACCCGGCAGAAATACGGGGACGACCAGGTGGGCCACATCATCACCTTCAGCACCCTCAAACCCAAGGCGGTCATCAAGGACGTGGCCCGGGTGCTGGAAATCCCCCTGGGCGACGTGGCCATGCTGACAAACCTTGTCCCCAGGCACCTGAAGGCCCGCCTGAAAGACGGGTTTGCAAAAAATGACGAAATGGAAGATTCCGGCAAGCTCGCGGAGTTCAGGGATGACCCCAAGTACCAGCGGCTCTTCGACCTGTGCTTTAAGCTGGAAGACTGCCACCGGAACGCCAGCCTCCACGCCTCGGGGATCGTCATCGGCAAGACCCCCCTCATCGACTGGGCGCCCCTCTACAGGGACTACAAGACCGGCAAAATCGCCACCCAGTTCACCATGGACATCATCGAGCAGTGCGGGCTGGTCAAGATGGACTACCTGGGCCTCAAGACCCTGTCGGTCATCAAGCACACCGTGGAGCTCGTGCAAAAACTTCCGGGCTGCGAAAATTTCGACATCGATGCCATCCCCTGGGACGACAAAAAGTCCTACGGCCTCTTCTGCAAGGGCGACACCGCGGCGTTCTTCCAGTTTGAAAGCGCCGGTATGCAAAAATATCTGCGGCAGCTCAAGCCGAACCGGCTGGAAGACCTGGTGGCCATGAACGCCCTCTACCGGCCCGGACCCATGGCCTATATCCCCCAGTACATCGAAAGCAAATTCGACCATTCAAAGGTCACGTACCCCGACCCCTGCCTCAAGGACATCCTGGAAGAGACCTACGGGGTCATCGTATACCAGGAACAGGTGATGCAGGTGGCCAGGCGCATCGCCGGGTACTCCCTGGGTCAGGCGGATCTGCTCCGCCGGGCCATGGGAAAGAAAAAGCGGAAGATTCTTGACGCGGAAAAGATTCCCTTCATCGAGGGGGCGGTAAAGAAGGGGTTCACCGCGGAACACGCGGGGGAAATCTTCGAGATTCTCGTGCCCTTCGCTGACTACGGGTTCAACAAGAGTCACGCCACGGCCTATGCGGTGCTGGCCTACCAGACCGCCTACCTCAAGGCGAATTATCCGGCGGAATTCATGGCCGCCGTGCTCACCAACGAAATCGGCAATTCGGACAAACTGGCGGAGTACATCAGCGAGACCAGGGCCATGCGCATCACCCTGCTCCCGCCGGACATCAACACCTCCGGGGTGATTTTCGATGTCAAGGACGGCAAAATCCTGTTCGGCCTGCTGGGCATCAAGGGCATCGGCGAGGCCGCGGCGGAAGAAATCCTCCGGGAGCGGGAGGCCGGGGGGCCGTACAAAGACTTCATGGACTTCCTTGACCGGGTCGATCAGCACACGGAGACCAGCAAGGCCGCGGTCAACAAGAAGGCCATGGAGGCGCTGATAAAAACCGGGTGCTTCGATTCCCTGGGGGAAAACCGGGCCACCCTGTTTGCGAACCTGGAGAGGGCGGTCGAGTACCGGCAGAACAAGCGCCAGGACGCCGCCGGGGGCCAGGGGAGTCTCTTCGAGGACACGGGGGAAAAAGAATTCGGGGACTTCCTGTTCGCCCAGGCGGAGGAATGGTCCCTGATGCAGCGCCTGGCCTTTGAAAAAGAATATGCCGGGGCCTACGTGTCCGCCCATCCCCTGGACAGCTACCGGGATGTCCTTGCACGGAAGGCGGTCCTGCGGACCATTGACGCGGCCTCCAGGATTTCCGGCGATAGGGGCCTCAGCCGGGCCTCCATGCCCAGGTATACCATCGCCGGGATGATTCAGGGCCTCACCGAGGCGGTCACCAAAAAGGGCGACCGGATGGCCAGGGCGGAGGTGGAAGACCTCTACGGCAAAATCAAGGCGCTCTTTTTCCCCAAGGCCTGGGAGAAATGCGCCTTCCGGGTTAAAAACGACGCCGTCCTGGCCCTTACGGGCACGGTGAACGAGGACAAGAACGACGCCAGGGCCCTGTCGGCCAACGGGGACGGCGATGGAACCATCCCCATTTTTTACGTGGACGATGTTACGGAAATCAACGCCCTGGAGGATTCCCGCCCCCAGGATCTGCACATCACGGTCAACGGGTATTTTTCCGGGGAGACCCAGGTGGGCCCCCTCAGGGACCTGCTCTTCGGGGCCTCCGGGAACGGCGCCGTGCACCTCCATGTCGACGCCGGGGACAAAAAATACGTGGTCCACGCGAACAGGAGCGTCAGTGTGCCCGTGAACGAGGACTTCGTCCGCCGGCTTGAGGAACTGCCGATCGTAGAAAACGCCTGGATAGCGTGAGGCGCCTATGACAGGGGAGAAAGCGCCGTCAGTGCGATAAAAATAAGATGGAGGGTAACCATGGACATCTATGCGTTTATTTTGACGCCCTGGTTTTGGCTGGCCTCGACCGTGATTCTATGACAGGGGACAACCAGAATTTTCTGTACTGCCCGGAATGTGGGCAAAAAAACACCGTAACCTATGTCAACCGCCGGCACTGGGTGTGTTCCTCCTGCGGGTTCAACCTCTACAACAACGTGGCCGCGGCGGTGGGGGTGATCATCCCGGACGAGGCGGGGCGGGCGCTCTTCATCAGGCGGGCGAAGGAGCCCCGCGCGGGATTCCTCGCCCTGCCCGGGGGCTTCATCGACCCGGGGGAACGGGCGGAAGAAGCCGCCCTGCGGGAGTGCGCCGAGGAGACCGCCCTTGCGCTGACGGACCTCCGCTACCTGGCCTCCTTCCCCAATATTTACGTGTATAAAACCGTAACCTATTCCACCTGCGACATCTTTTTTACTGCCCGGGCGGAGGATTTCAGCCCCAGGGCCGCCGACGGTGAAGCCGCGGGATTCGCCCTTGAATCCGTCAGGACCAGGGAGGACATCGCGGCCCTGCCCCTGGCCTTCCCCTCGGCCGCCCGCGCCCTGGAAGCGTGGCTTGCGTCCCTGTCAAAATAATGCTAGGGTATGGGAGCTGTCCAAAAAACTTGTCCGGGCGGCTTTTTTTGCCGGGAGGCGGCGCATGGCAAAACTTTTAATCATCAGCTTCGACGCCCTGGGGGACAGCGCCTTTGACCGGGCTGCGGCCTTGCCCAACACGGGGAGCTTCCTCAAGGAGAGCGTCCTCGTGCGGGACGTGCGGAGCGTCTTCCTTACCAACACCTACCCCGTGCACGTGTCGGTCGTCACGGGCCTTCCGCCGGGAAAGCACGGGCTCACCTCAAACGTGCCGGTCATGCCCGTGCGGTATCCCCTGTGGAACTACCGGGCCTCCCTCATCCGGGCAAAAACCCTCCCTCAGGCTGTCGCCGAAAGGGGAGGGAAGACCGCGGCGGTCCTGTGGCCGGTCACCGGGGGGGCCAAGTCCATCCGCTGGAACCTGCCCGAAATCATGCCCCAGCCCGGGGACAACCAGATCCTCCTCAACATGAAACACGGGAGCGTCCTCACCCAGTTCCGGCTCTGGCGGAAATACGGCCGGTTGCTTTCGGGAATCAAACAGCCGAACCTGGACCGCTTCTCCGCGGCCTGCATGTCGGACCTGCTCCGCCGGAACAGGCCGGACCTGGCCCTGGTGCATCTTACGGCATACGATTCCCTGTGCCATTTCTTCGGCCCCGGCACGGAGGAAGCCCACGCCGCCCTCAAGGTGCTGGACGCTGCCCTGAGTTCCCTCCTCAACGCCGCCGGGCCGGAATACGACGTGATTCTCTTCTCCGACCACGGCCAGTTCCCCCTTTCCCACGAGATCCTCCCCAACGACATGCTCCTGGAGATGGGCCTCCTCAACAAGGACGACGGGGGCTCCTACATCCTGCAAGAGGAGGGGTGCTTCTTCGAGTGCTGCGGGGGGGCCGCGTTCTTCCACGGGGGCTCCCTGGGCCTCGAAAAAATCGACGTCATACGAAGGGAGCTCCAGGGGAGCCCCGGCTTCAACCGGTTCCTCACCCCGGAGGAGTTGACCGAGGCGGGCAGGGAAAGGTCCGCCTTCGGGTGCTGCGCCGCCGAGGGGTTTTCCTACGAAGTCTACCCCGAGGGACACAAGGGCCAGCACGGGTATCCCGCGGATTACCCCAACTACGGAGTCTTCTACGCCGTCCGGAGCGCCGGGGCGCGGAAGGGCCAGGTGATTCACGGGGGGAGCCTCCTGGACATCGCCCCCATCGCCCTCAAACTCCTGGGGGAGGGCCTTCCCGCATCCAGAGGGCCCGTCATTCCGGGGCTTCCCCCGGCCAGGGGGGACATCTTTCTTTAAAACGGCGCTTCCCGGCCGGTAAAGAATTCACGATTTTTGCCGATAATTACATTGGAAAAAACCTTCAGGAGAATGATTTTGAAAAGCCGCCATACCGTCTGCGCAGTGATTTTTCTGGTGATTGCCCACTTCGCCTCCGCTGGGGCTTCGGTCTCTATAAAATATTACAACAAAACGATTTATTACCCCGAAGACACGACCGACAACCCCATCTACGTGCACGTTTCCATCACCAACACCGGGGAGGACACCCTCCGGTTCAAGCTGGCCGACGACCGGGCCTTCAGCATCGACTTTTCAGCCAGAACCGTGAAGAGTTCCCCCCTGGAAAAAACCACCCAGGTGATTCGCAAGCGCGCCACCGCCCAGACCGTGTACTTCCGTGAAATCGCCCTTGAGGCCGGGGAGGAATACTCCTTTGTGGAGAACGTGAAGGACTACCTCGTCATCCGGGAGCCTTCGATTTATTACCTGGACGCGCGGTTTTACCCGGAGCTCTACAAGACAAGGGACGTGGCCCTCAGCTCCAACATATTGACTCTGGAAGTGCGGCCCTCGCCCCTGGGGTCGGCCTCCGGGGCGGTTCCCCTGCGGCCCGAGACCATGGAGATCCTCGTACCCGAGGAGATTTCCCCGGACCGGGTGGTGGAGCAGACGATTATTGCCCGGCAGAAGAGCCAGTGGGACCTGTACTTTTTGTACATGGACCTGGAGCAGATGCTCATGCGGGATCCCGTGCGGAACAGGAAATACCGGGTCGCGTCCGCGGCAGACCGGGAGGACCAGCTCAGGACATTCAGGACGAGCCTGATGCAGTCCCGAATCGAGGGTGACATCGTGGCGGTGCCGGAGAAATTCACCATCGAGCGCACCACCTATTCCAAAGCCGAGGGGACCGTGTCGGTGCTCCAGTGGTTCAAGTACGATGATTTCCGTGAAAAGAAGCGGTACACCTATTACGTCCGGCAGAAGGACGGGATATGGTTCATATTCGACTACACCGTGGAGAATCTGGGGACCGAATGAGGGCGCTGGTTGTCGCGGAAAAGGCCGCCCTGGTCTCGTGTTTACAGGGGGCCCTCAAGTCCCGGGGGGAAGTCATCGTCTATGGGAACCCCCTCAAGGCGATGGACAACATTGACGAAATCAACCCATCCCTGGCGGTGGTGAGCGCGGCGGAATTCCCCTGCCACTGGAAGGTCCTGGCCCAGTTCCTCCGGGCCCTGGGGGGCTGCGAGGTCATCCTCCTTACGGACAGCAAATTCGACAATGACGAGCGGGCCAAGGCCGGGGTTCTCGGCATAAAAAAGATGATTCCCGAAGAAGCGGTCCTCTCCCGGAAGATTTCCGTCCTTGAAAAAACCGGAATCGATGGTATACTGTCCCTGGAAGAAGCGCCCGCCGGCAAGGGTGAAGCCGAGGCGGAGTTCCTCTTCCGCCACCCCCAGGGGGGCTTTCTGGTGACCGGCGCGGTGGAGTCCCTGGGGGAGAATTCCCTGGTCTTCAGGCCCGATCTCCGGGGCGGGGCTTTCAAAATGGGGGACGTCATCCGGGCGGGGGCCCTCAAGCGGGGGGATTCCCTTTCCCTGGTTGACGGGGAGGTGCTTTCCTGGGGGGAGACCCTGGAGGTGGGGATACAAAAACACCCAAAGGCGGGCGCCCCATGAACGAAAGATCAAAGTTTTTTTGCGAACACTGCGGAGCGGAGGTAAAACAGAACGCCAAGGTCTGCACGGCCTGCGGCAAATTTTTTACCGCCGTCCGGTGCCCCGAATGCGGCCAGTCCGGGGACGCCCAGGATTTTGCCCAGGGCTGCCCCTACTGCGGCTACGGCGGAGCCCGGCGCGGGGCAGCAGCCGCCACGACGGGAACCCGCGCCTCCCCTGGGGAAGCCCTTCCCCTGTGGGCCTACGCCCTCTGCGCTGTGGCGGTCCTCGGCCTCTTCGCCGCGTTCATTGCCTTCGGAATACTTTAAAAAAGCAATGAAAAAGTCAAATTAAGGGGGTCCCCTATGATCACATGGAATAATCTCGACACCCTGACGGGCTTCAAGAAATTGCAGTCCCTCAAGGGTGAAACAATCTCTGCGGAAAAATTGACCCCGGAACGGGTGCGCGCCTGCTGTGTGCCCATCGCGGCGGGGCTCACCTACAACTACGCCGCCAAGCAGACCGGCGCCGCCGTCCTCGCGGTGCTCCAGGAGCTTTCCGACGAGGCGGAACTGGTGGACAAATTCGCCGAGCTCTACAACGGCGGCGCGGTGAACACCGGGGAGAACCGCCTGGTCCTCCATCACCTTGCCCGTGGGCAGCTCGGAAACCCCGTGGTGAAGGACGGCAGGGACATCGGCGCCTTCTACCGCAAGGAGGCCGCCCGGATCGCCGAATTCGCCGCCGGGGTCCACGGGGGAAGTATTGCCAACGAGCGGGGGGAGCCCTTCACCACGGTGGTGCAGATCGGCATCGGCGGCTCGGACCTGGGCCCCAGGGCCATGTACCTTGCCCTCGAGGGCTGGGCGAAGGCCGCCGGCGCACAGAAAATGACCGCCAAATTCATCTCCAACGTTGACCCGGACGACGCGGCTGCGGTGATCTCCTCCGTAGACCTGGGGCGCACCCTCTTCGTGCTGGTCTCCAAGAGCGGCACAACCCAGGAAACCCTCTCGAATGAGCTCTTCGTAAAGCGCTTCCTCCAGGGGGCGGGTCTGGACCCGAGCCGCCACATCGCGGCGGTCACCTCCGAGACGAGTCCCCTGGCGAACAATCCCGCGTACCTCGCTTCTTTCTATATGGACGATTATATCGGCGGGCGCTACTCCGCAACCTCAGCGGTGGGAGGGGTCGTGCTCTCCCTGGCCTTTGGGGGGGAGGTGTTCTCCGCCTTCCTCCGGGGGGCCCACGAAGCGGACCTTGGGGCAAAGGAAAAACAGGTGACCAAAAATGCGGCCCTCCTCGACGCGCTCCTGGGGGTGTACGAGCGGAACGTGCAGGGCTATCCGGTTACGGCGATTCTGCCCTATTCCCAGGCCCTCTCCCGGTTCCCGGCCCACCTCCAGCAGGCGGACATGGAATCCAACGGCAAGCGGGTGAACCGCTTCGGCAAGCCCGTCACCTACCCCACGGGGCCGGTCATCTTCGGGGAGCCCGGCACCAACGGCCAGCACTCGTTCTACCAGCTCCTTCACCAGGGCACGGACATCATCCCCCTCCAGTTCATCGGCTTCAGGCAGAACCAGCGGGGGGAGGACATCGAAACCGGGGGCTCCACCAGCCAGAAAAAGCTTGCGGCAAATCTTGCGGCCCAGATCGCGGCCTTCGCCTGCGGCAAGGGCGACCCGAACCCGAACAAATCCTTCCCCGGGGGCCGGCCTTCGAGCTTGATCTTTGGGGAGCGGCTCACCCCGGAAGCTCTGGGCGCCCTCCTGGCCCATTACGAAAACAAAATCATGTTCCAGGGGTTCCTGTGGAACCTGAACAGCTTTGACCAGGAGGGGGTGCAGTTGGGCAAGGTCCTCACCAAACAGGCGCTCTCCGGGGACACCGGGGGCGCCCTCCGGGTCTACGCGGACCTCCTGGGGGTGTGAGTCCCCGAGCGCTGACTAGCTGCGGGCCCCGGCGTCATTTACCGCGGGCCGCTCCAGTTGAACCGCCGGGTTCCCGGCAGAACCTCGCCCTTACGGAAGGCCCCCAGAATTTGCTTCACCTGCTTTTTCTTTATCGCGATTTTGGAGAAATCGAACAGGAACCGGGAGAACCCCGCCGTCGTGAGGGCCTCCGCCGCGTCCACGGCGGAAAAGGGCTCCTCGGGAAGCACGAAGGACCCGTCCGGAGTCACCAGGGTCTTGAAGACCATGTCTTTTTTGTCGGAAAAATGGGTGAAGTCATAGGATTCCGGGAGCCTGAAGCGCATCCTGAACAGGGGGGGGTAGGCGAAGAGGGGCACGAGCGCCCTGGGGCGGACGTTCCGGTCGAAGGTCGCCTCCAGGTTCCTGCGGGAATTTTCCAGGGGCGGGATGAAGGCCCGGACATCCTGGTTTTCGAGCCAGGACGCGGCCCAGCGGTTGAAGGCGTAGAGATAGGGCCCGGCGATGACGAAGGCCCCCTTGCCCCTGAGGAGGGAGAGGTGGGCCGGATTGTTGGCCACCCAGTTGGTGAAGCCCTCCGCAAGGAGCTTGTCCACAAGGGCCCCAAGGGCCGGTTCACCCGATTGCGGGCAGAAGGGTTCGAGCCAGAGGAACACCTGCTTTTTGGGAAACGGCAGGGGCGCCCCGGCAAGGAGATGGGCCCTGGATTCCGAGTTCACCTCCAGGATCACCCGGACGGGCCCCTCCCCCTGGACAGCCGCCATGTCCCTGGGGGTGGACACCAGCATGTAAACCCCCTTGGGGAAGGGGGCGAGCTCAGCCCGGTCCGGCACGGTCAGGTCCAGGGCGGGAAACTCCGCGGGGGGCTTTCCGGGCTTTGAGCCGTGGGCGCCCTGGGGGATGATTCGGGGATACCGCTGGGCGGATTTTGTCTGAATCAGATAGACCTCGTCCCCCGGGGAAAACCCCTCGGGGATGTCCACCCAGCGGAGGCCCTTCCGGTCGGTTTCCACGGTTTTTATCTTGTGACTCCGTCTGAGGGTGTCGTCCTTTTTGTGGAGCCGGATTGAATCCCCCTCGGCCGCTTCGTAGCCCCTGCCGGAGAAGGCGCCGAACCCGTCCGCCCTTGTTTTTGCGAGTTTCCCCAGGTAGATCCCCGTGCCCCCGGCCTGGTCCGGGTTGAGGGTCCCCTGGGCGACGGCCTCCGTGCCCAATGCGGCTCCGGCGCCGTCCGGGGAGGGGGCGGGGGAAAAATCATACCAGAAGGAGGTCTTTGCCCTGCCGAAATCCCCGGCAAGGGCGCGCCGGGCTGATTCCAGGGCGTCCCTCCGGCCTTCCGGCCTGGAGTCCATGCAGGAATCAATCACCCGCCGGTAGGCCGCGGTCACCGCGCCCACGTATTCGGCGCTCTTCATCCTGCCTTCGATTTTGAAGGCGTCGACCCCGCAGTCGATGAGGGCCGGGACCTTTTCTATCAATTCGTAATCGTTGGGGGAAAAAAAGTAGCCGCTCCGGCCGCCCCCCTCTTCGTCCGCCACGGTGTACAAGCGCCTGCACGCCTGGGCGCACATCCCCCGGTTCGCGGACTTGCCCCCCAGGAAGCTGGAAAAGAGACAGAGCCCGGATTCGGAGACGCAGAGGGCCCCGTGCACGAAGACCTCGATTTCCGAGGACGTGCGCTCTTTTATGGAGCGGATTTCTTCCAGGGACAGTTCCCGGGCAAGGACCACCCGCCTGACCCCGGAGCGGCTGAGGTAATTGACCCCCCTGGCGCTTGCGATATTCATCTGGGTTGAGCCGTGGAGCTTGAGCCTGGGGAAAAATTCCTGGACCATCCGCAGGACAGCGAAGTCCTGGAGGATGACCCCGTCAACCCCGATCGCGTCAAGGAAGTACAGAACCTTGTACAGGTCTTCGGTCTCCCCTTCCTCGCACACCGTATTCACGGTGACGTAGAGCTTTTTGCCCCGCTTGCGGAGCTGCCTTGAGGCGATGTCCGCCTCTTTCCACGTAAAATTTGACGACCTGAGCCGGGCGTTAAAACTTTTTAAGCCCAGGTAGACCGCGTCCGCCCCTTCGGCAACAGCCGCGTCCAGGGCCTCGGGCGTACCCGCCGGGGCAAGCAATTCAACCATGGGGGGAGTATAGCAGAAAAGCGCCCGTCATACTACACACGTCCATGTCCGCCCCTGTCCCGGAGGGGGCATTTTTTTTGATTTGTTGACACAAGTACGAAATACCGTGTTATACTTTAAACTTGTTTCAAGGAGAAAAAAATGAAAGAAAAAAATGCGGCTAAAAAATGGTACAGTTGGTATTTTGAATTCAATCTGCTGTATAGAATTCTGATTGGACTCGTCCTCGGGGTTGTCCTGGGGCTCGTATTAAAAGAGAAGATTCTGTGGATTCAGCCCCTTGGGGACCTCTTCGTGCGGCTCTTAAAAATGATTATGATGCCCATCATCCTTTCCACCCTGATTGTGGGCGCGTCATCGGTGAGCCCGGCGAACCTGGGCAAGGTGGGCCTCCGGGTCATCGTGCTCTACCTGCTCACCAGCGCGGCGGCGGTGCTCCTGGGCCTGGGCATGGGTGCGGTGTTCCGGCCCAGCGCGGAACTGACCGGCGCGGCGGAGGCCGCGGGAAAGGCTGCCCAGGCGCCCAAACTCTCCCAGACCCTCCTCAACATCGTGCCCACGAGCATCATGCAGGTGATCGTGAACGAGACGATCCTGGCGGTGATCTTCGTGGCCCTCCTGGTGGGCCTGGGCATTTCCTACCTGCGGGTCTCCGGGGACGAGCGCAAGGAGAAGGCCGCGGCCACCCTGTACAACTTCTTCGACGGCATCGCCGAGGTGATGATGCTGATCATCAAGGGCATCATGCAGTACGCCCCAATCGGTGTTCTGTCCCTGGTGTCGGTGGTGTTCGCCACCAACGGCCCCAAGGTTGTGGGCTCCCTGGGGGTGGTCACCCTGGCCTGCTTCGTCGGCTACGCCCTCCACATTATCATCGTATACCTCGGCTTGGTAAAGTTTTACGCAAAACTTCCCATCGGCCGCTATTTTAGGGACGCCAAGGACCCCTTCATCACGGCCTTTGTAACCCGCAGTTCCAACGGAACCCTGCCGGTCACCATGGAGGCCGCTGAGAGCCTGGGGGTGCCCAAGGACATCTATTCCTTCAGCCTGCCCCTGGGGGCCACCATCAACATGGACGGCACGGCGATCTACCAGGGGGTGTGCGCCACCTTCATCGCCCTGTCGGTCTGGGGCCACGGGTTCTCCCTGTCCCAGATGGGGCTCATCATCGTCACCGCCACCCTGGCGTCCATCGGCACCGCGGGCGTACCCGGAGCCGGGGCGATCATGCTCCTCCTGGTGCTCGATTCCGTGGGCCTCAAGGTTGAAGCCGGGAGCCTCGTGGCCGGGGCCTACGCGATGATCCTGGGAATAGACGCCCTCCTGGATATGGGGCGCACGGCCCTCAACGTGTCCGGGGACCTGGCGGTCACCACAATCGTCGCCAGGCGGATGAAGGAGCTCGACCAGAGCAAGTGGAACGAGGGTGATATATGACTGACGGACAAATGCCGGTGCATGAACTGGCCGGTGAACTGAACGCTGTCCTCGAAGGTACCGTTCCGGGGGCGCTCCTTTCGCCCCTGGGAAGGCGGCTGTACTTCCCCAGGGGCATCATCGCCCAGGGGGCAGAGGCAAAGCAGTACGCCCCCGACGCAAACGGCACCCTGGGAATCGCCGTAAAAAACAAGACCCCCCTCATCCTTTCGGCCTTAAAAGACCAGATTCCCGGCCTGGGGGCCCCGGACATCGTCTCCTACGCGCCCACCGCGGGCATTCCGGCCCTGCGGGAATTCTGGGCCGCTGAAATCCGGCGGAAGAATCCCTCCCTGGCGGGCGCGTCCCTCTCCCTCCCGGTGGTAACCGCCGGGCTCACCGCGGGGATAAGCGCGGTCTGCGATCTCTTTCTGGGGCAAGGGGACGTTCTCCTCGCGGCCGACCCATCCTGGGACAACTACGCCCTGATTGCGGAGGCCCGGCGCTGCGCCCGGCTGGGCCCTGTGGATTTGTTCGGCGAGGGGGGGATCAACCTCGCCGCGCTCCGGGCGGCCCTGGAGGGGGAGGCCCAGAGGACCGGCCTGGTCAGAATCATCCTGAACTTCCCCAACAATCCCGCGGGCTATTCCCCCACAAAAACGGAGGCCGCGGAGATCTGCGCCATGATTCACCGCATCGCCCAGGGGGGCGCGAAGGTCCTGGTCATCTGCGACGACGCCTACTTCGGGCTCCGCTTCGAGGATGACATCGAGGCCCAGTCCCTCTTTGCGTACCTGGCGGACATCCACGAGAACGTGTTCGCCGCAAAGATCGACGGCGCCACCAAGGAGGACTTCGCCTGGGGCCTGCGGTGCGCCTTCGTCACCTTCGGGGGCAGGGGTCTTACGGAGGCCCACTACGGCGCCCTGGTCAAGAAGGCCATGGGGGTGATCCGCTCCACGGTTTCCTGTTCCTCCACGGTGTCCCAGAGCCTTCTGCACAGGATGTACACCACGGGGGGCGCGGCCATGGAGGCGGAACGGGAGGAATTCCGCGCCCTCATCGGGGGGCGCTACCGGAGGGTCCGCGCCATCGTGGACGGGCGGAAAAATCACCCGGTCCTGCGGCCCATGCCCTTCAATTCGGGCTATTTCATGAGCTTCCGGTGCCGGGGAGTCGGCGCGGAGGCCCTGCGGCAAAGGCTGCTCCACACCTACCGGGTGGGCGCGGTCGCCATAGACGGGCGGACTCTGCGGGTGGCCTTCTCCGGCATGGACGACGGGGCCATCGACGGGGCCTATGCCGCCATCTACCGGGCGGCGGAGGAACTCGCGGCCCAGGGGACAGGTTGAAGGGCTTCGAGTTTTTCCCCCTGTCCCTGGAATCACTTTTGTACTTTTTTTGAGGAGTTATAGCATGGCAAAAACCTACAATCCCTACGACAACATGTTGCAGGTTCTGGAATCGGCGGCCCAAAAACTGGGGCTCAAGCCGAGTGATTACGAAACCTTAAAATTCCCCGAGAGGGAGCTCAAGGTCTCCATCCCCATCAGGATGGACGACGGCAGCATCAAGGTCTTTGAGGGCTACCGGGTGCAGCATTCGAGCACCCTGGGCCCCTGCAAGGGCGGTATCCGCTACCACCAGGAGGTTGACATCGACGAAGTGAAGGCCCTGGCCGCGTGGATGACCTTCAAGTGCGCGGTGGTGAATCTGCCCTACGGCGGCGCAAAGGGCGCGGTCAAGGTTGACCCGGGCAAGCTCTCCCACGCGGAACTGGAGCGGGTGACCCGCCGGTTCACCGCGGCGATTCTGCCCATCATCGGCCCGGAAAAGGACATCCCCGCCCCGGACGTGAACACCAACGCGGAGATCATGGGCTGGATCATGGACACCTACAGTATGCTCCACGGGTACGCGATTCCCAGCGTGGTCACGGGTAAGTCGATTGAAATCGGCGGGTCCCTGGGCCGGGCGGAAGCCACGGGCCGGGGGGTCTCCATCGTCACCCAGGAAATTCTCAAATACCTGGGAATGCCCGAGACGGGGGTAAAAATCGCCGTGCAGGGTCTGGGCAACGTGGGCGGCATCAGCGCCAAGCTCCTCCACGAGAACGGGCACAAAATTGTCGCCGTAAGCGATGTGTCCGGGGGGCTCTACAATCCGGCAGGTCTAAACGTCCCCGCCCTCAGGGCCTATATCGAAAAAAACCGCACCCTGGAGGGCTACTCAGAGCCCGGGGCAAGGAACATCACCAACGGGGAGCTCATCGGCTGCGAATGTGACGTGCTGGTTCCCTGCGCCCTGCAAAACCAGATCACCTCCGCCAACGCCGCTTCGGTACAGGCGAAGCTCATCGTCGAGGGCGCCAACGGCCCCACCGCCGTGGACGCGGACGAGATCCTCAGCAAGAAGGGCATAACCATCGTGCCGGACATCCTGGCAAACGCCGGGGGCGTGGTGGTGTCCTACTTCGAGTGGGTCCAGAACATCCAGGAGCTCACCTGGGAGGAGGACCAGATCAACGCGACCCTCAAGAAGATAATGGTCCGCAGCTTTGGGCAGGTGCTGGAGATCGTCAAGGAGCACAGGGTAAGCTTCCGGGTGGCGGCGTATATGCTGGCCATCGGCAAGCTCGTGCGCGCCAAGAAGATCCGGGGGGTGTTCCCGTAAGAAGAATCGCCCCGGCGCCGGGCGTATGCGCCCGGCGCCGGGAGTTGTCCCTAGGGACACGATGAAAAACTCGATGTTTTTCATCGTGTCCCTTTGCAAGTTTCTCGCAACTCTTTGAGTTGCTACGAAATTGCGGCCTATCAAAGTAGCACTGAAAAAGTCTCGATG
>JAISTZ010000012.1 GCA_031272345.1 Spirochaetaceae bacterium
GAGCTGATGATGGAGTATTCCCCGGAGAGCTTTTCCTGCACGGAAATCGACTTTTCCCTGGAGGTCTGCGAGGCCGTCAAAAAAGCCTGGGGCTTTGCCGCGGGGGAGAAAATCATCCTGAACCTGCCCACCACGGTGGAGTGCGCCACCCCGAACTTCCACGCGGACCAGATCGAATATTTCTGCACCCACATTTCCGAACGGGACAGGGTGATCGTAAGCCTCCACAACCACAACGACCGGGGCGAAGGGGTGGCTGCCTGCGAGCTCTCCCTCCTGGCCGGGGCCGACCGGGTCGAGGGCACCCTCTTCGGGAACGGCGAGCGCACGGGCAACCTGGACATCGTCACCGTGGCGCTGAACATGCTGTCCACCGGGGTTGACCCCGGGCTGGATTTTTCGCGGATCCCCCCGGTGGCGGAGACCTACACCCGCCTCACGGATATGCCCATCCATCCCCGTCACCCCTACGCGGGGGAACTGGTGTTCACGGCCTTCTCCGGGTCCCACCAGGACGCCATCCGCAAGGGCATGGCCGCCCGGAAGGGTCTGGGCGAGGACGCCCCCTGGGACGTGCCCTACCTGGCGATCGACCCCAGGGACATCGGACGGGAATACCAGGAAATCATCAGAATCAACAGCCAGAGCGGAAAAGGCGGGGCGGCCTGGATTCTGGAGCAGGACTACGGAATCTTCCTTCCAAAGGCCATGCAGGGCGGTCTGGGCGCCCTGGTCACCAGGGAGGCGGACCGGGTCCAGCGGGAACTCGAATCCAGGGAAATCTACGACCTCTTCACTGCCCAATGGCTTGACAGGCAGAGTCCCCTCAAAATCATCGACATCGCCGAAACCCACCTGGAGAAAACCGCCTCGGAGGCGGCCCTCCCCCAGGTCTTCTGCCGGGCTGTGGTGGACTGGCACGGCAGGCAGTACGCCGTCGGCAAGGAGGGGAACGGCCCCCTGGACGCCTTTGTGGCGGCCCTCTGCGCGGCCTTTTCCGGCAAGGACTTCGCCCCCAGGCTTCCGTTCTTTGCGATCAGCGACTTCCATGAACACAGCGTCGGCACCGGCAGCGACACCGACGCCATGGCCTATGTGGAAATTTGCCTGGAAACGGGGGAACACCTCTGGGGCTGCGGGAGGAGCTCCAACATCGGGCGGGCGGGCATCAACGCCGTGGTGAGCGCGGTGAATCAGATCGTGTAGACCCAGGTGCGGGCTTCCCCACGCGCTTTAAAGAGACTCTTGCCGCATGGGGCCGCCCGCGGTTGCGCCGTAAGTATACCGGAATCGGCGAAACAGTCCAATGCCGCTTTTCCTTTGAACAGGGGACGGCCCTAGGAAAAATCCATCCCGTAATCCACGGGGAGGGGGTTGGGGGCGCCGATGTCCCGGCCGAAGCCCCCGGTGTTTTCCGAGGTCGTCTGGGTGACGAGGGAATCCGGCAGGCCGTTAAGGAAATAGTGCTCCTCCATGCTCTTTCCGCCCACAACCTTCTGCCGGGAGAACCGGTCTATCCCGTGGACCGAGTGCAGGTTCCGGGTGAGGTACAGCTCGTTCTTGGCCCGGGTAATCGCCACGTAGAGCACCCGCCGCTCCTCCTCCACCTGGTCCAGGTTTTCCACAGCCCAGGACGCGGGGTAGGCCTTGGGGGACACGTTCACCACAAAGCACACGTCCGCCTCCAGGCCCTTTGCGGAATGTATGGTCGAAATCACCACGCAGTCCTGGTTCCCGGTCTTCCGCACGTCCGTCTCCCCCAGAATCGGCGAGTTGTTCACCGAGGTCGACGTGTCCAGGAGGCACTCGGTGATGAATTCCCCCAGGGTGGCGTACTTCCCCGCCAGGGCCTCCAGGACCGGGAAGTCCCCCTTGCGCTTCTTGTCCCAGTCGTCCTTGTATTTCTCCGCCAGGCGCTTTTGCATCAGCTCGAAGGCCCCGGCCTCGGCCTTGCGCACGTCACCGCGGTTTTCGTCAACCGCCGAGAGGATCCGGGGAATCAGGCGGGTGTCGTCGTTGAAGGCGACGGACTCGAGGAAGGCGGCGCAGGCCCCGGTCGAGGGCGACTGGAGCAGCGCAGGGAGCCACTGGTGGGCCCGCCCCTCCCCCACCCCCTGCCACAGGGTGAGGAACCGCACCCAGGCGATTTCGTCCTGCCCGTTGTTCACCACCCGCAGGGCCGACACCAGGTCCTTGATGTGGGCCGCCTCCATGAATTTGTACCCCCCGTAGGTGACGTAGGGGATGCGCTTCTGAATCAGCACCGCCTGGAGCGCGTGGGAATGGGTCTGGGAGCGCACCAAAATCAGGTGGTCCTTGTATTCCCTATTGCCCCGGGAATAGTTTTCCGCGATTCTGTCCGCGATCCACAGGGCCTCGTCCCAGTCGCTCCGCACGTTGACCACCTGGGGTTTGACCCCCCGCCCCCGCACGGCCCGGAGGGTCTTTCCGTAGTTCAGGGGGGACTTCTTGAGGAGCCAGTTCGCCAGGTCGAGGATCTCCTGGGTGGACCGGTAGTTGTCTTCGAGTTTGAGCACCTCCGCCCCGGGGACCCGCCCGGTGAAGGAGTGGATGTTCCTGAAGTCCGCCCCCCTGAAGGAATAGATCGACTGGGCGTCGTCACCCACGCAGAAGAGGCGCGAGCAGTCCTGGAAGGGCGCCAGCACCTCCCATTGCAGGGGATTCGTGTCCTGCATTTCGTCCACCAGGATGTGCTCGTAC
>JAISTZ010000023.1 GCA_031272345.1 Spirochaetaceae bacterium
ATCCGGGGTGATGGCGCCGGAAAGCACCTTGATAAGGGTTGATTTTCCCGCGCCGTTTTCCCCAACCAGGGCGTGAACCTCGCCCTTCCTGAACGTGACCGACACGTCGTTCAGGGCGAGGACCCCCGGGTATTGTTTAGAGACATGACGCAGCTCCAGGAGTGTGTCATCCGCCATGGTTACTTCACGTCTTTCTGGTAGATCAGCTTGAGGGGCGGGTACATTATCTTCTTGGACTCGTCATACGCCCCGGTGAGGGCCTTGGCGACGCCGAGTTCATAGAGCTGATTGTAAGCGCCCACCAGGTCCATGTCCAGGGTGGCCTGGAACATGCCCCCTTCCTTGAGGGCCCGCTGGGCGTCGGCGCTGTTGTCGATGCCGAAAAGCCCGATGGGGTGATCCTTGAAGGTCCAGCCCGCGGCCTTGAAGGCCTCGCCTGCGCCGAAGGGGCCGGAGTCGTTGATCCCCATGACCGCCTGAATGTCCGGGTGGGCCTGGATGAGCGCCTCGCCCATCTTCACGCCCTGTTCCACAAAGCCCGCGTCCGCCTTGTAGACGACCTGGCCCTCAGGGCAGGTCTCCTTGAAGCCCGCCTCGATGCCGTCGCCCCGTTCAATCAGCTCCTGGATGCCGGTGTAGGTGCAAATCGCCACCTTCTTGCTCCCCGGATTTGCCTTTACCCATTCGCCCGCCGCGCGGCCCAGGGTTCTGCCCGCCTCGGCGTTGGGGATTTCCGCGTTATAGTCCGCGTAGGGGGAGCGCCGCTCCAACGCGATTAACACGGCTCCTTGAGCTTTGAGATCCTTGAGCAAGTCCTCGTAAGCCTCCGGGGTGATGTTTTGCAGAATCACCACGTCCGCCTTTGCGGTCTTGCAGTTTTCCAAGAACTTGATGGCGTCCGGCGCTCCGTTCTGCAAATCCCCGGTGAGGAGCCTGTAGTCCTTCTCCTTACACAGGGCCTCATAATTCCGCCGGATGTCGATCCAGATGGAATTGGTGTTGAGCGCGGCCACCGCAAAGCCGATGGTGAGCTTTTTTTCGCCCCCGGCCTTGTCCTTGCCGCCCCCGGCAAAGGCGGGCACGGCAGTCAAAATCGCCGCCGCAATCGCAATGAGCGCAACCCGCAGGAACACGGATTTTCTGATTTTTTTCATGGTTTCCTCCTTAGGAATGTATAACGGTTTTAAAAAACCGCTTTTAATATTTTAGACGATGTTTCCCCGCTTGTCAAGAGTTTTTTTCTCGATGCCCGCCTGGAGCTTGCGGAGTCACGACGACCGGGAGCAAAGCTCCTTGGCGTACTTGGTGTCAGACTTGGCGTCTTTGCGGTAAAATCTTTCCGTGCCCCTAGGCTTTTGCGGCCCGCCCCCGCTTGACGAGCTGGTCAATCGTGACGGCAAAAATCAGCACCGTGCCCTTTACGACCCACTGCCAGAACTCCGGTATGTTCATGATTATCATGCCGTTGGTGAGGGTGCCCATCATGAGCACGCCCACGATGAC
This sequence comes from Spirochaetaceae bacterium, assembly GCA_031272345.1. GTDB lineage: Bacteria > Spirochaetota > Spirochaetia > Treponematales > Treponemataceae > JAISTZ01. The sequence goes on from JAISTZ010000023.1 coordinate 1,504, forward strand.
TCCCGTGATCCGCCCCTCGCCCCCGGCTATGCTGATGCCCCCAAGGACACAGGCGGTGATCACGTCCATCTCGTAGCCCTCCCCGGCCTTGGGCTGCCCGGAATTGACTCGGGCCAGCAGGATGGACCCGGCCAGGGCGTAGAGGGCCCCGGCGGCCATGTAGATGATGTAGAGGGTCTTCTTTACGTTGACACCGGAAAGGCGCGCCACCTCCACGTTGCCCCCGATGCCGTAGACCGAGCGGCCGAAGGTGGTCCTGTTCAGGACGAAATACCCCGCGGCAAAGGCGAGAATCATGATGATAACCGGAACCGGGATACCTCCCACGTAGCCCTGGCCCAGGAAGAGGAATTTTTCCGGGATGCCGTACACCGGGTAGCCCCCGCAGATGATGTAGGCCACCCCCCTCAGGGCCGTCATGGTGCCCAGGGTCATGATGATGGGGGCGATCCCGAAGATGTTCACGAACAGGGCGTTCAGAAAGCCCGAACACACGCCGATGAGCAGGGTTATGGCCATGGCGATGAGGGGCGGAACCCCGTTGGACATCATCAGCGCGCCGGCCACCGTGGAGAGCCCCAAAATCGAGCCCACCGAGAGGTCCATGCCGCCGGTGAGGATCACGAAGGTCATGCCCGCGGAGCAAACCCCCACGATCGCCACCTGGCGCAATATGTTGAGGATGTTGTTTACGCTCAGGAATTTCGGCTGGGCGATAAAAAACACCAGTATCAGCGCAATCCACGCAAAGAGTATTCCGTACCGGGACCAGTCGATTTGTACTTTCTTCATGCCCTATTCCTCCGTGTAATCATAGTCCGGCGGCCAGCTTGAGCACCTTCTCCTGGGTGGCTTCCGCGCGGGACAGAGTCCCGGTGATTCTGCCTTCCCGCATGACGATGATGCGGTCCGCCATCCCCAGAAGCTCCGGCATTTCGGACGAGATCATAATGACCACCTTGCCTTCGTTCACCATCTGTTTCATAAGGATATAGATTTCCTGCTTTGCCCCCACGTCGATGCCCCGGGTGGGTTCGTCAAAGAGAAGAATCCCGCACCGCGTGAAGAGCCATTTTGCGAGCACCACCTTTTGCTGGTTGCCCCCGGAAAGATTCTTGACGAGCTGGGCGAGGGACGCGGCCTTGATATTCAGCAGGTTCCGGTATTCTTCCCCGGCTTTGATGTCCCGCCCCCGGCTTATCACGCCCCCATGGGAAATGCCCCCCAGGTTGGCATAGGTGATGTTCTCCTGAATCGACAGGTTCAGGAAGACCCCCTGCCGCTTGCGGTCCTCCGGTATGAGGCCGATGCCGTGGCGAATCGCGTCGATCGGCGAACAGATGGCCGCCTTCTTGCCGTTAATGAGGATTTCCCCGCTCGTGATTTTGTCCGCCCCGAAGATTGCCCGGGCGGTTTCGGTTCGCCCCGCGCCCACCAGGCCCGCAAGACCCAGAATTTCCCCGCGGTAAGCTTTAAAGCTGACATCGCGCAGGAGGGCGGTGGTGAGGCCCCGCACTTCCAGAGCCTCATCCTGGCGCTCGTAATCCTTCTGGGGGTACTGTTCCCCCAGTTCCCGGTTCACCATGAGCCGGACGATTTCCTCAGTGTTAGTGTCCCTGGTGTTCAGGGTCTGTATGTATTTGCCGTCCCGGAAGACCGAAACCTTGTCGGTGATGGCGAAAATTTCCTCAAGCCTGTGGGATATGTAAATAACCGCCACGCCTTGTTCCCGCACCTTCCGCACGATAGCGAAGAGACTGTCCACCTCGTTTTCCGTGAGGGGCGCGGAAGGTTCATCCATGATGAGCACCTTCGCGTTCATGGAAACCGCCTTCGCTATTTCCACGATTTGCTGGTATCCGACGCTCAAATTTTTTACCTGCGCGGATGGGTCGATGTCCACGTTCAGGGCAGACAGGAGTTCTCTTGTCTCTTTTTCCATTTTTTTGAAATCGACCACTATCCCTTTTGCGGGGTAGCGCCCGTAGAATACGTTTTCCGCCACGCTCAAAAAAGGAAAGAGGTTGAACTCCTGGTAGATCGCCGCGATTCCCGCCTTGAGGGACTTTGCCGGCGTGTTGCCCCGCACCAGATCCCCCTGGTAGTAGACCTCCCCGGCGGTGGGGGAAATCGCGCCGGTGACCACCTTGATAAAGGTGGATTTTCCGGCGCCGTTCTCCCCTGCGATCGCGTGGACCTCCCCGGCGTAAAAATCCAGGGAAACATCGTCCAGGGCGACCACGCCGGGGTATACCTTCTTTATGTGACTGAGGCGCAGTATCGGGGCGTCCATGGCAGTCAATCTTAGAAGTAGTTCGCTATGTTTTCTTTGGACACGCCGATAAAGTCAACGTCGCCCGGGCGCGGGTCGGCGCCCTCGGCGATGAGGCCCGCTTCCGAGGTTTCCTTCGAGTAGCGCAGGAAGAGCTTGCCCTGGTCGTAGGTGCCGATGTCAACAGTGCCGATCATCATGGTGTTGTCCCTGATCCGTTTCAAGGCTTCCGGGGTTGCGTCCAGGCCGACAATGCCCACGTCGCCGGCTTTCTTGCCCGCCGCCGCAAGGGCTTCATACGCGCCGAGAGCCACCGCGTCGTTGCACGCCACAACCACGTTCAGGTCGGGATGGGTGATAAGAGTCGTTTCCGCGGCCCGCAGACCTTCTTCCGGGGTGTTCCCGTCCTGCTCCGCCACAATCGTGGCTCCCGGACAGTAGGCCTTGAACCCGTCGATGAGGCCCTGTCCGCGTTCAGCAAGGGCTTTCACCGCGTGGATATAGACGAACATAACCTTTGCGTCGGCCTGGTTGGGGAATTTCGCCTTTGCCCACTTGCCCGCGATTTCTCCCGCAAAATAACCATACTTGTGCTGGTCCATAGTGAGGAAAACATCGCTTCCCTTGATGTATTCGGACCAGGCTA
>JAISTZ010000018.1 GCA_031272345.1 Spirochaetaceae bacterium
GGAATCCCCGGCCCTTTGCCAAAAAACTCACGGTCACGGAGCCCCTGATTACGGGCCAGCGGGTGATCGACGTGTTCTTCCCCCTGTCCAAGGGGGGGGCCGCGGCGATTCCCGGGGGCTTCGGCACGGGCAAGACCATGACCCAGCACGCCGTTGCCAAGTGGTGCGACGCGGACATCATCGTGTACATCGGCTGCGGGGAGCGGGGCAACGAGATGACCGAGGTGCTCAGCGAGTTCCCCGCCCTCATCGACCCCCGGACCAACCGGAGCCTCATGGAGCGGACGATTCTCATCGCCAACACGTCGAACATGCCCGTGGCAGCCAGGGAGGTGTCCCTCTATTCGGGAGTCACCCTGGCGGAGTATTACCGGGACATGGGCTACGCGGTGGCAATCATGGCGGATTCCACGAGCCGCTGGGCCGAGGCCCTGCGGGAGCTTTCGGGCCGGATGGAGGAGATGCCTGCGGAAGAGGGCTTCCCGGCCTACCTTCCCACCAGGCTCGCGGAATTCTACGAGCGTTCCGGGCGGGTCACGTCCCTCTGCGGCAGCGAGGGGTCGGTCACCATAATCGGCGCGGTCTCCCCGCCGGGGGGCGACTTTTCCGAGCCGGTCACCCAGCACACCAAGCGGTTCGTCCGGTGCTTCTGGGCCCTGGACCGGAATCTGGCCAACGCCAGGCACTACCCGGCCATCGGGTGGCTGGAATCCTATTCGGAGTACGCCGACGAAATAAAGGACTGGTGGGACAGGGTTGACCACCGGTGGGCACCGGTCCGCCTGGAGGCCCTGGACTTGCTCAAAAAGGAGGAGCGCCTGGAGCAGATCGTCCGTCTCATCGGCCCGGATACCCTCCCGGACCAGGAGCGCCTGGTGCTCGCCGTGGCGGAGATGGTAAAAATCGGCTTCCTCCAGCAGAGCGCCTTCGACCCGGTCGACACCTACTCGGTCCCGGCAAAGCAGCTCTCGATTCTCCGGCTCATCATGGACTTTTACAACCGCGCCCTGGAGATAATCAGGCGGGGGACTCCCCTGGTCAAAATCACGGAGCTGCCCGTGCGGGAGGAAATCATCAGGCTCAAGTCCAGCGTTCCCAACGACAGGCTGGACCTGATTCAGGCCGCGTCGGACCATCTGGAGGACCAGATGAACGAACTTGAGCGGGCCGAGGGGGCGGTGTAAAATGAAGGGAATCGAATACAAGGGCATACAGACCGTAGACGGGCCGATCATCGTTGTGCGGCGGAGCGAGGACGTGTTTTTCGGGGAAATCGTCGCGGTCCGGGACAGGACCGGCCAAAAACGCATCGGCCGGATCATCGACGTTTCCACGGACGCGGCGGTGGTGCAGGTCTTCGGGTCAACCACGGGGCTGGACCTGGAGGAGACCCGTGTTGAATTCCTGGATACCCCCCTGGAACTGCGGGTGGGCACGGAGCTCCTGGGCAGGGTCTTCAACGGCCTGGGGGAGCCCGCCGACGGCTACCCGGAAATCATGTCCTCCCAGAAGCGGAACATCAACGGCAATCCCATAAATCCCTACGCCAGGGTCTATCCCAAGGACTTCATCCAGACCGGAATCAGCGCCATAGACGGCCTCAACACCCTGATCCGCGGGCAGAAGCTGCCGATTTTCTCCGGGAGCGGCCTTCCCCACAACAGGCTGGCCGCTCAAATCATCCGGCAGGCGAAGATCCGCAGCGCCGATGAAACCTTCGTGATGGTCTTCGCGGGTATGGGCATCAAATACGACGTGTCCCAGTTCTTCATCCGCTCCTTCGAGGAATCCGGTGTGCTCTCCAGGGTCGTCATGTTCCACTCCCTGGCGGACGCCCCCTCGATCGAGCGGATCATCACCCCCAGGTGCGCCCTCACCGCGGCGGAATACCTGGCCTTCGAGAAGAACATGCACGTCCTGGTGGTGCTCACGGACGTGTCGAACTACTGCGAGGCCCTCAGGGAAATCTCTACCACCAGGGGCGAGGTCCCCGGACGCAAGGGCTATCCGGGGTATCTCTATTCGGACCTGGCGGAGATCTACGAGCGGGCCGGCAGGGTCAAGGGGTCCGCCGGGTCGATCACCCAGATCCCCATCCTGACCATGCCCAACGACGACATCTCCCACCCCATCCCGGACCTCACGGGGTACATCACCGAGGGGCAGATCGTCCTGGACCGGGAACTCGCCCAGAAGGGCGCGTATCCCCCCATCGCGGCCCTGCCGAGCTTGTCCCGGCTCATGAAGGACGGCATCGGGGAGGGCATGACCAGGGAGGACCACAAGGACCTGTCGAGCCAGCTCTTCGCGGCCTATTCCCAGGTAAAATCCATCAGGAACCTGGCGTCCATCATTGGGGAGGAGGAGCTTTCCGCCCTGGACAAGAAATACCTCCTCTTTGGGGAGCGCTTCGAGAAGGAATTCCTCACCCAGGGTGAATTTGAAGACCGGCCTATCGAGCGGACCCTGGAAATCGGCTGGGACATCCTTTCCGCCCTGCCCAAAAGCGAGCTCTACAGAATCGCCCCTGCCCTCATCGACAAATACCTCCCCAGGAAGGACGCCTGATGCCCAAGCTCAACATCGCCCCCACCAAGTCGAATCTCCTCTCCTTAAACGAGCAGCTTTCCGTCGCAAGGGACGGTTACGACCTGCTCGAACAGAAGCGGGAGATCCTGGTGATGGAACTGATGCGCATGGTGGAGAAGGTGAAGCTCCTTGAGATGAATATCGACAAGCGGATCGAGACCGCCTACCCGGCCCTGCGGGAGCTCCTCATGTCTGTGGGCGGGGACAGGGTGGAGCGCATTTCCCACGGTGTCAGCTACGACTTTGGAATCACCGAGAAGTCCGTGAACCTGGCGGGAATCGGCTTCCAGACCATCGACGTGCGCCTTCCCCGGCCCCGGTTGGTCTATTCGTTCATGGGCACCTCGGCGTCCTCGGACAAGGTGATGCTCGAATTCTTCGAGCTCCTCAAGCTCCTTACGGACATGGCGTCGATCCGCACGATCGTCTGGCGGCTCGCCCTGGAGGTAAAGAAGGTGCAGCGCCGGGTGAACGCCCTGGACAAGATGGTGATTCCCCAAACGGAGGAAACAAAAAAATACATAGAAGGCGTGCTTGAGGAGAGGGAGCGGGAGAACGTGTTTGTGCTCAAGTCCTTAAAAGCGCGGAAGGGGCGGACATGATAAAACCCTTGTTTGAGCGGGTGCTCGTTGCGCACAACGGTTCCCAACCGGCGGTGTGGGCGAGCAAATACGGGATTCTGATGGCCCACCGGTACGGGTGCACCCTCAAGGCCGTGTACGTTGTGGACACGGCAACCCTCAAGCGGCTCACCATCAGCAAGTATTTTGTCCAGGACGAATTCGCCGACTACGAAAAAAACCTCACCGAAGACGGCAAGCGGTTCCTGAACTATGTGACCGACCTGGGGAAGCAGAAAAAAGTCCGGGTGCAGACCGAATTGCGCCAGGGGGCGGTGCTGCCGGAAATCATCGCATCCGCCGTGGAGATGAACGCGAATCTCATACTCCTGGGGGGCTATGCGGACGACCGGATTGTGGCAAAGAACACCCTGGCGGAGCGCCATTCGGTGGAGTTTTTTAACCAGGAAATCATCGCCAACGCCCCCTGCTCGGTCCTGGTGGTGCGGGAAAAAATGATAGACCAACTGTTCAAGCTGGCGTAACCGGCGGGCCCATGAAGGACTATTACCGGATACTCGGCGTAAGCGAACAAGCGACAACCGCTGAAATCAAGCGGGCCTACCGGAAAAAGGTCAAGGAGTTTCACCCCGACCTCTCCTCGGAAAAAACAGCGGAATTCCGCGCCCTGGTGGACGCCTACAAGGTCCTCCTGGAACGGCGTTCCAAGCGCCTCCTGAACCGTGAACCGGCCCGCCGGGAATGGAAGCGGGAGTCCCCTGGGGGCGCTTCCTTTGACTACCGCGCCTGGCTCCTCGATCGGGAGGACGGCCAATCCCGGTGCCGCCTCATCGTCTACGACCTGCTCACGGGCCGGGAAACCGAGGCCGTGGAGGAATACAAGAAAAACCTCCGGCAAAACCCGGCCTTCAGTTTTTCCCGGTGGTTCACCAGGGAGGAATTCATGGACTACGGGTTCATCCTCAGCGAGGAACTGGCCGCCCGGAAGGAGTTCTACCTGGCCTTCCTGCTCCTGGAGCGGATAATCACCATGGAAAAGACTCTTTCCGTGTTCCGCCTCTTCTTCCCGGAGGTCCTGGACTTCACCCGGGACCTGGTTGCCGTCAGGCTGGAAGGGACCGTGAGTGACGAGGCGGCGGTGCGGGTCTGGAAGCGGGCCCTGGAGCTGGGCCTGGGGGACGAGGCCGACGGGGAGCTCCTCTACAAGATAGCCGCCGCGAGCG
>JAISTZ010000158.1 GCA_031272345.1 Spirochaetaceae bacterium
AAAGCCCAGGGCCCGGCTCCCCGCGTCGCCCATGAGCACCGAGCTGGGGTAGGCGTTGTGCCAGAGGTAGCCCATGAGGATTCCCGCCAGGGAAAAGGACATGAGCCCCCAGACGGCACCGTCCGCCAGGTGAGGCACCAGGAGGTAGGCGGCTATGTCAACGTGCCCCAGGATGAAGTAGAAAATCGCCCCCATGGTGATCAGGGCGATGAGGACCAGGGCGCCCGAAAGCCCGTCCACCCCGTCGGTGCAGTTGGTCGTGTTGATGGAGGCCCAGATGATCACCGTGGACACCGCCGTGAACACCGCCGCCGGGACGGACACGCTTTTGGAAAGGAATGGAAGCCAGAAGCGGATGCCCCCGGGCCGCCGGGAGAGGTAATAGGCGATGAACAGGGAAGCCCCCAGACTTATCACCAGGTCGATGAGGCCCTTTCTGTATTCACCCCAGCTCACGGGGCTGCGGTCGTCCAGGAATCCCGTGAGCATGGTGAGCCAGGTGAGGGCGAGAATCCCCAGGTGAAGGGGCCGCAGGGGCGCAACCAGAATCATGGTGAGGACAAAAATCGTGACAAAAACCATCCCCCCGCCGGTGGGCTTGCCCAGGGAGGCCTCCGGGGTAACGGAGAACTCCCTGCCCCTGTCCCTGGGGAGGAAGCCGTAGCACCTGGGCATGAGTTTTACCGTAAGCTCATACCCCGCGTACAGGGCGATTACGATGAGCACCGCATAGGACTGCAAAAGCCTGGCGGGGCCGAAGTAGGGCATCAGGATTGACGCGAGGGCATAGATCATCGGGGGCTGCCTTTAGTGTTTGAAATGCCGCGCGCCGGTAAACACCATGGCTATGCCGTGCTCGTTACAGGCGTCGATTGATTCCTGGTCCCGGATTGAACCGCCGGGCTGGACGATCGCCTCGATGCCGTACCTGTGGGCCGCGTCAACGCAGTCCCTGAAGGGGAAGAAGGCGTCGCTGGCGAGGATCCGCGCCGGGGGAGCTCCCGCGGCGGCGCACACCGCCCTGGCCCGCTCCAGGGCCTGCTCGGCGGCCCAGATACGGTTCGTCTGGCCCGCCCCCGCGCCCACAACCGCCCCGTCCTGCACAACGAGCACGGCGTTTGATTTTGCAAAGATTGACACGAACATCCCGAACTTCATGTCTTCGATGTAGTTGTCCGGCGCGGGCGCTTTGGTGACGGTTTCCCATTTTTCAAAGAGCACGTTGTCCCTGGTCTGCGCCAGGAGCCCCCCGGACACGGTGAGGGCGTCCACGGGATCCCCCGCGGGCACGGACATGGTGACGAGCCGCAGGTTCTTCCGGGTTTTGAACACCGAGAGGGCCCCCTCTGTGAATCCCGGCGCAACGATCACCTCCAGGAAGGTCCTGGACATCTCCGCCGCGGCTTCCTCATCCACCGGCGCGTTCACCCCGATGATGCCCCCGAAGATCGACACCGGATCACAGGCGAAAGCTTTGCGGTAGGCCCCCACGACGGAATCTCCCCGGGCCGCGCCGCAGGGGGTGTTGTGCTTGAGGGCCGCCACGAAGACCCCGCCCGAGGGGGAATCCCCGCTGAAAAAGTCCCCGAAGGCGCTCACGGCTTTCCAGGCCGCATCCATATCCCGGATATTGTTGTAGGAAAGCTCCTTCCCCTGAATCTGGGAAAGACTCCCCATCGCGCCGGCCCTGTCGGCGGCCACGTAGAGGGCGGCCTTCTGGTGGGCGTTTTCCCCGTACCGCAGGTCCATGCTTTTTTTGAAGGGCGCGGCAAAATAGGGCGGGAAAAGCCCCTCCCCGGAATCCTCCCCCAGCATGAACCGGGACACCGCCGCATCGTAGGCGCTCGTCAGGTTGAAGACCTTGCCCGCCAGGCGCCGGCGTTCCCCCAGGGGGACCTCCCCGGCCCTGAGCCCCTGGATTACCCCCCGGTAGTCCCCGGGGTCCGAAAGGACGATGACATCCTGAAAATTCTTTGCGGCGCCGCGGAGCATGGACGGCCCCCCGATGTCGATGAATTCGACCGTTTCGGCGAACCCAAGATTTTCACGGGATTTTTCAAAAAAGGGATAGAGATTCACGCAGACCAGGTCGATAGGGGCGATGCCGAGGGAATCGAGGGTTTTCATGTGTTCCGGGTTCCCCCGCATTGCGAGGAGCCCCGCGTGAATTGCCGGGTGCAGGGTTTTTACCCGCCCGCCGAGACACTCGGGGAACCCGGTGACCGAAGCTACATCCGTAACCGCAAGCCCATTTTTCTGCAAAAAAGCGGCGGTGCCCCCGGTGGAAAGAATTTCCCACCCCAGCCCGGCCAGAACCCCGGCAAGCTCGAGGACCCCCTCTTTGTTGTAAACGCTGATTAAAGCCCGTTTCACACATTCTCCCGGCACAGGGACTGCGCGAGTTTTGCACCGCAAAACTCGGGTTTGGGGAACCGCATGGATGCGGTTCCCCAAACAGCGGATGACGGGAGTCGGACCCGCGTGTGCAGCTTGGGAAGCTGCCATACTACCGTTGTATTACATCCGCAGGAGGACTGTCCGAAAAGCCGCAGACTGACCGGACAGCGCCCTTCTTTTTAGCAGCAAGAAAAGAACACCGGACCGGCCCCGCAGGGGAGCCCGGCGACATCCAAAACATCAACCCTTTGCGCCGTCGTTTGCGATAGCGGCCTTACAAAATTTGCAAACCTGGGTCTTTTGCCCATTTATTTCCTGTTCATACAAGAGCTTGATGCCCCCTTTACGGCACCGGGGGCATACGCCCCTTCCGTGGGCCGGAAGCCCGGTTATACCCTTTCCGCGATGTGACTTTGACATACACTCACCTCACCTTACGCCTGATCCTGGGGAGCGGATTCTACGGACGCCTTTTCCGCGCCCTCCGCCGCCGGGACCGCCGGTTTTTTTGCCCTTGCGGGCTGGTCTTTTTTGGCCGCCGTCTTTGCCTTAGGGGGCTTTTTCTCGCCCTCCTTGCCGTCGTCCTTCTTTGCCTTTTCCTTGGGAGCCTTTTTTGCCTCGCCGTCCTTGGCTTCCCTGGGAGCCTTCTTGGCCTCCCCCTTGGGCTTGGCGGCCTTCCTGGGGGCCGAAGCCGTCTTGGACTTCTTGTCTTTTTCCGCGCTCTTATCCTTGAGCTCGTAATCCACCAGCTCCAGGATGACAATATCCGCCGCGTCTCCGGCCCGGTACCCCAGCTTGAGGATCCGGGTGTACCCGCCGGGCCTGTCCTTCATCCGGGGGCCGATATTGGTAAAGAGCTTTGCGAGAATAATCTTGTCCTGAATGAACCTCGCCGCCTGCCTGCGGTTATGCACCGTGTCCACCTTGCTCCGGGTGATGATTTTTTCCGCCGCCTTCCGCACCTCGAGGGCCTTTGCCTTTGTGGTGGTGATTCGCTCGTACCGCAGGAGTGACGTCACCATGTTGCGGGACATGGCCCGCTGGTGAGCGGCGGTCCGCGAGAGCGGATTAAACCCTGACCTATGATTCATCTGGCGCTTCCTTTTTCTTGTTTTCGATTACATATTTTAAATGACTGTAATCAGTCATTCCCAGCCACAAATTCTTTTTCTTGAGCTTTTGCTTTATTTCTTCAAGACTGATTTTTCCCAAATTGGGGAACCTGGCGAGGTCCTCCTCCGTGAAGCGGGTGAGTTCCCCCAGAGTCTTGATGTTGGCGTTCTTGAAACAGTTCGACGGCCGCACGGACAGCTCCAGCTCGTCGATCGACGTGTTGAGGAAATCCCGGATCGGGCCGCTCATCTCCTCGGAATCATCCGGCCCGGACACCTCGCTGTCGTCGAAGTTGATGAACTTGGAGAAATGCTCCTTGGCGATCTTCGCGGCCTCCCCGAGGGCGTCCTCCGGGGAAACCGTGCCGTCGGTCCACAGCTCCAGGATGAGCTTGTCGTAGTCGTTCCGCTGGCCCACCCTGCACGGCTCAATCGTGTATTTGACCTTGGGCACGGGCGTAAAAATCGCGTCCATGGGGATGGTCCCCACGATGTCGATGTTCCGCTCGTTCACCTCGGCGGGGACATAGCCCCTGCCCAGCTCCACCTGGAACTCCAGCTCCAGATGGGCCTTCTGCATCATCGTAAAGAGGGGCGTGTTTTTTGAGAGCACCTCCAGATGACCGGGCTTGTTGAACATATCGCTCGTGATTTTCTGCTGACCCTTAAATTCAAGGCTGAAGGTTTCCATCTCCAAATCATCGGTCAGCCTGAGCCGGAGCTGCTTTAAGCTGTTCAGGATCTCGATGGTGTCTTCCACCACGTTTGGGATAGCCTCGAATTCGCTTGAAATCGTGTGGGGAACGTCATCGGCGTCGTAGGAGGTGATCCGCACCGACGTAATGGCATACCCCTGGATTGACGAAAGCAGAATCCGCCGCAACGTATTTCCGATAGTTGTGCCGAAACCCGGTTCAAAGGGCGAGGCCGAGAATTTTCCGTAGGCGGGATATTCCGTCCCCTTTACGTCCAGAGTCTCGAATTGAATCGTCTTCGGCTTTTTAAATCCTTTCAACAGATTTTTCCTGGCCATCAAAACTCCTTATTTTGAGTAAAGCTCAACGACGAGCTGCTCTTTTATATCGGCAAGATCGGTCACGTCGGCCCGCGCGGGAACGGCAACGTAGGTTCCCTTCTGCGCGTCAATATCGAGCTCAACCCACGGGACAACCCCCGACTTTGACACCTCGCTCAGCGCGTCAAGAATACAAACGAGCTTCCGGCTCTTTTCTTTTACCGAAACAACGGAACCTTTTCTTACCTGATAGCTGGGGATGTCGACCTTTTTGCCGTTCACCAGGATGTGCCCGTGCAGGACGAGCTGCCTGGCCTGGGCTCTGCTTGCGGCGAACCTCATGCGGTAGACCACGTTGTCGAGCCGGCTTTCCAGGAGGGCGATCAGGTTGTCCCCGGTGACCCCCGGCAGCCGCAGGGCCCGTTCAAAGAAAAGATGGAACTGACTCTCCAGCATGTTGTAGATACGCTTTATCTTTTGTTTTTCCCGAAGCTGCATACCGTACTCGGTGCGCTTGCCGGTCCGCCCCTTGGGGTCCTTTCCGGGGAGCCCGCGCTTTTGATTCATGGCGCATTTATCGCTCCGGCAGCGGGCGCCCTTGAGAAACAGTTTTTTTTGCTCCGCCCTGCACAACCTGCACACGGGACCTGTGTATCTAGCCATTGTTCTTCTCCTTACATCCGCCTGGTTTTCCGGGGACGGCAGCCGTTGTGGGGTATGGGCGTAACGTCGTTGATTGACTTGACCTTGAGCCCCATGGCGCCCAGGGAACGCACAGCGGACTCCCGCCCGATGCCCGGCCCCTTCACGTATACATGGACCTCCCGGAGGCCGTAGCTGACGGCCTTCTGAATCGCCGTCTCCGCCACCGACTGGGCCGCAAAGGGAGTGGACTTCTTTGCGCCCCGGAAACCGAGCCCCCCGGAGGACGCCCAGGACAGGGCGTTCCCTTGCAGGTCGGTTATGGTGATAATCGTATTGTTGAAGGTAGCCTGGATGTACACATTGCCTTCATACACGCTTCGTTTTTCTTTTCGCTTCTTGGTCGTAGCCACGGTCTATCTCCTTATGTCGCCTTCTTCTTTCCGGCAACGGTCTTCTTCTTGCCCTTGCGGGTGCGCGCGTTGGTGCGAGTCCGCTGGCCCCGCACGGGGAGGCCCTTGCGGTGCCTGAGCCCCCGGTAGCAGCCGATGTCCATGAGGCGCTTTATGTTGAGGCCGATTTCCGTGCGCAGCCGGCCTTCCACCTTGTATTCGGCGTCGATGTGGGCGCGCAGCTTTGCGAGTTCCTCCTGGGAAAGGTCGTTGATCGGCACGTCCGGGTTAATATCTGTTTCCTTGCAGATTCTTCCGGCTGAGGAGCGGCCGATACCGAAGATGTAGGTCAGCGCGATATTGACGTGTTTGTTAGGGAGGTCAACTCCCGCAATTCGAGCCATTCCGATACTCCTTAACCCTGGCGCTGTTTATGCTTTGGGTTAGAACAAATGATACGGATAATGCCGTGCCGTTTGATAACCTTGCATTTGTCGCACATGGGCTTTACGCTGGTTCTCACTTTCATACCATCTCCTTGCGGCTATAAATTCCGCGACCGTATTTTTCCGCGCTTCACCAACCCGTCGTGGTGGTGCATCTTGAGCTGCGCTTCAACCTGACTCATCGTGTCCAAATCGACCCCGACGAGAATCAGCAGCGACGTTCCGCCCATGAGATACGCGATCGACTGGGGGAACCCGAACAACACCTGAATTATCGTGGGCAGCACCGCGATACCCGCCAGGTACAGGGACCCCGGCAGGACGAGCCGGTTCAGCACCCGTTGCAGGTATTCCTCGGTCTTGTCGGTCCTGATACCAGGAATCGACCCGCCGTTCTCCCGGATGTTCTTTGCTATCTCCACGGGGTTCATGGTGACCTGGGTGTAGAAATAGGCAAAAAACACAATCAACAGGACCAGGAACACATTATACCATATTCCCCCCGGCGCAAGGAAGGCCGCCACCCGGTTGAGCCAGCGGACATTCGGCCCCAGGCTGGTTGCCACCTGCAAGGGGAACGTGAGGAACGACGAGGCAAAGATGACCGGGATAACCCCCGAGGGATTTATCTTGAAGGGCAGGTAGGTGCTCTGGCCGCCGTACATCTTTCTGCCGATGACCCGCTTGGCGTAGTGCACGGGAATCTTCCGCTGCCCCTGCTGCTCGAAGATCACCAGCCCGATGATGCCCACGAACATGATGAGCACCACGATAACGAACACGATGTTGATCGTTCCGTTCCGCACCATGCGGATGAGCTCCCACACCGCCGAGGGGAGCCGGGCCACGATGCCCGCGAAGATGATCATGGAGATGCCGTTCCCGATGCCCCGGGCCGTTATCTGCTCCCCCAGCCACACGGTGATCATGGTGCCCGTGGTCACCGTGAG
>JAISTZ010000020.1 GCA_031272345.1 Spirochaetaceae bacterium
GCGCCGGACATCATCACCGTGTCTGTTGACAGGGGCAAGGGCATTGAATTTTTCCGGGGCGACCGGGACCGGTTCATCCTGAGCGGCTCCCGCCACGTGCTCCGCGGGGAGGTCAGCGACGGCAGGCCCCCCTTCGAGGCCCCCTTCACCCTCCCCCTCCGGGAGGACATGTACCTGCTTTCCGTCCCCAAACTGCTGCACGGAATCGAGCCCGCGGTGGAGATCTTCCGCACGGCCCAGGAGCCCCGGCAGGGGGCGGACGAACCGGTCGACACGGGGGTCACCATCCCGTGAGGATGTCAATGGGCCCTCAATAGTGGCCCTTGATTTCCGTCAGGACACTCGCCGTCAGGCTGTTCAGGCTTTCCTTGTTGCCCCTATACCGGCCGTCTTCTTCCGCCACAAGGTTGAGGCGGATGAGCAGCTTTAAATCGTTCCGCAACGTGGCGGGAGTCAGCCCCCCATAGGCCGCCCCTACGGCCGTGTTAAGGATGTCTTTAAACGGCAGGGGAGGCCCGCTGGAAAGGGCAGTTGCCAGAATCCTTACCCGGTCAACGACTTTTTTGCTCGTCCCTTCCTTCAGGAGCTTTTCGGTGGTTTCGTACACGCGGCCCTCCCAGGTTCCGTCCATCAGACCGTCTTGAATCGTCCCCAGTACATCCTGTTCCAGGCCGTCCCTGAATCCCTCCAGGGCGTAGCGCAGAAAATCCGTGAGGTCCCCTGTCTCAACGGTCTTCTGGAGATGCCGGTAGTAGGCGTCCCTGGTGTTGTTGTAGTGATTCGACAGGATATGGGAAGCGATGTCCGGCACACCGGCGCGGAGGAGCATGTAAAATTCCATGAGCCTGGCGGTCCGGCCGTTGCCGTCCAGGAAGGGGTGAATCCACACCATATAGACGTGGGAAACAACCGCCCCAATCACCGTGTCGTCGAAATTCTGCCCCCCGCTGTAGTGGAATTCCCTGCGGAGCCAGGCGCACAATTCCTCCACCAGCCCCTCAACCTGCTCGAAGGGCGGCGGACGATAGGCCCCCACCGTGACATTACGCCGCCTGAAACACCCGCTCCCGCCGTAACGCTCCCCCAGTCCCTTTGCGACCATCCTGTGGAGCCGCCGAATGAACGCCGGGGTTATCATATCCGGCCGCCGTCCCCCCTCAAGAAGATCCCTGCGCAGGACATCCAGGGCATCCCGGATGTTCAAAACTTCCTGCTGGAGATACCGCCGGCTTGGGGGCAGGTCATGTCCGGCCTCAATGCTATCCAGGTCATCCTCGGTGAGGGTGTTGCCTTCGATAGCTGTGGTTGCCAGGGCCCCCTTCCGCAGGGACACCCGGAGGAGCTTTTCCCGGTCGTCCGGGCTGATCGGCGTGTGGGTGATCGCCCGGATGAAGGCATAGCACTGGCCAAGGAGATTGGCGATCGGCTCCGTGATGGTCCAGCTTGTGCGGAACGAAATGTGCGCAGGGGTATTTTTCATGGCCCCAGCATATATGACGGCATGAAAAATTTCAAGAAAAATTTTCGTATTTTTTTTACACCATATTTTCACTGGAAATCAATGTTTTACAAAAAGATATGACGAATTTTCAGTGAAAAATTTTTTGTAAAATTTTATCGCTCAAAGAACCTGTAGCCCACACCGATTTTGCCGCTTGCTCCGAATACCGCGCTCAGATAGTCGTAGCCCCATTTTTGGGCGTTTTTCCTGTAGTCACTTTCGATTTTGGAATCGAACTTATAGTTGAGCAGCATCTCGGCCCGGATGAAAAGCCCCTTCGGCAGGGGAAAATCCATGCCGAGCCCGATTCCGGCGGTAAAAAAGTCAAACCGATTGCCGGCGGTATGCTCCCCGTCGATGTCGTCCCCCCGGGAAAGGCGGGCCCCGTAGTCGTTGCCGTCGAAGTCCTTCACCTGGCCGGAGAGGAACAGGTGGTAATCAAAACCGGCCATGGGGTACAGGGTGATTTTTTCTACCCCAAAGGGGTATTTGCCATAGAGTGAAAATCCCAGGTGGGTCAACGAGACGGAGCCGCTCTCCGTATCGAGGGGATAAATCGGCGAAAGCTGGGAACCCCACACAATGTCAACGGCGGCTTCGGCGTATTTTGCGTCAAAAAAAACACCCGCGCCGCCTGATACGGTTGCGTGAGCCGTAACGTGTTGAATCCGTTCAACATCGAACAGGGAATAACACAGGCCGTTCACACCCGCGTTTAACGAAAAGGAATTGTTTTCCCCAAAGGCGGCGCCCGTTAGTGTCAAGGCCGCGAGCAGGAAAAGCGGGATTTTTTTTGCGTTCATGGCTGTATCACCCCGTTCATGTAAGTTATTCTGGCATCCCACCACGCCTTAACCGCATCGAGGCGGGCGGAATATGCGTCCTCGGACGGATAGGTTCCATGCCAGAGGTAATAATCCGTCCGGTACGACTGGGAAAGCTTTGTTTTCATATCGTCGATGAAACCGTCCATTTCGGCCATTTCGGTAATGGCGCTGTGGTGCGTGGCCCACCGTTCTTTATACCGGGCGCGGAACAGGGGGTCCTCAAAGAACCTGCCCCACAGAAGCTCCCCCAGTTGGGTGTAATCCTCGCCGGAGTCCGGGCGGCGTTCATCGGGGCTGTCCTTGAGGGTGTTTTCAAAGTCCCACAGGGGCCCCATACATATCGGCCCGCCCGCGTCCTTGTACATGTACACGCTGCGCAGGGACCAGAAATCACTGTTCTTCATAAACTCCTGAATCATAATGTAATCAACAAAGGTATCCATGTTGATTAGATCACGGTAGCCGTTGTCCGGAAACGAATCGGCAAAGAGGGCGCCGATAAAATTATTCATGTCCTGTTTGACAAAGTTATCGGAGACGCCGTTAAGAATGGTTTCCGGTGTTTTTATCATTACCGGGAAGGGAATCAGGTTTGTCCTGAATTTCGGTTCTTCGTCAAACCCATTGTCAAGCTCCACAAGCCATCCGGCGTCCTCGTCAATATCGACCCTGCCCGCGCCGGTTTGCATTTGTTCCGTAAGGAGATAGCTGCCCCTGTATTCGCCGTTCAGGACCAGTTCCACCGGGACATAATGGTTGGTGAAGGGGAGACCGAACCGGCGGCCGAGTTCAAAGGCAAGGGTGTCCCGGATCAGGGTTTCGTCACCGGCGCAGGCAAGGAGCACCCAGCTTTTTGCTTTGTCGTCAATGTTGAAGAGCTTTTGCTTTTTGTCAAACTTGATGCGGTAGGGCTTTTTGGCAAAGTGAACCCAGGTTGCGTTCCCCCTGCCCCGCACTTCCGCCGCGGCCGTAAGATCGTATTCGTGGTGGACGGCGTCGGTGATTGTTATTTCGGCGGGAAGATAATCCTTGCGGCTTGTGATATTCCTGCCCTCAGCGGTGTCTATCCGCACAATGGGAAGGCCCGTGTTGAGGGTTGCCGGATCCACATACCCGGCAGGTTTGTCCCAGTTTATGTAATTCCAATCGCAGCCGAGCAAAAATATGCCGAGCAGGAACGCCAGGGATAATTTGTTCATACTATAAACCTCCACACATTCAGTTGCCCATTGCCGGGCAGATTAAAACGTGTACTTCATGGCCGCCTTGATAAAGCTGTTGTCACCGTATTGCCCGAACTGCCCGTCCCTTGCGCCGCCGAAAATGCCGCCCGAAAGCTCCGCCCGCACCGCGCCCTTTGTCCACACGACGGAAGGGATCAGCAAAAAATCCTTCCCTTCCAGGCCCCACAAAACCGTCACTCCGGCCTCAAGTTCGTCATGGAAAAACTTTTTTGAAACGGCGGCGATAACCAGAGTCTCCGTAACGTCCCTGTCCGCTTCGATGTCAAACAGGGCGTAGTCGTTGGTTCTCTCGTCCAAAAGGCGGATTGTTTCGCTGCATTGGGCCTTGATGTTGATTCCCCAGAACACATCACGGTCAAAACCGAAGGACCACGCAAGGAACGGATTGTACACCCCGCCGTCGCTGCCCATCCTGTCCTCGGTGATGTTCGCCGCCGCCTCGGCGCGGAGGTTACACCCGAAAAGAATCCCCGCCCAATCAACACCGATTTGATGATAGGAATTGTACGCCCTGGTGATGTGCGAAGGGGTTAATGACAGGGGCGGATACACCGTCAAAACCGCGGCGCGGGCAAGCCTGCCGTGGAAATACTGCACGCCAATATCCGTTGCGCCCGCAAGGGAGGCGGTAAACCGCACCCCCCATTGGGCGTAGTCGAGGGCTGCGGTATCGGGGACATCCACCGGAAGGGACGCGGATTCATCCGCCGGAACCCAGCGCCCGGTTTGGGCGAAACGGTCGGGTTCAAAGTTGGGCACAAACACGCCTTCAATTGCGGCGGAGGACCCGATGCGGTACGAAGCGCGGACAAGGGGCCGGGGGATTTTCAGAATCCCCCCGTCCCGCAGGCCGTCACCCATGCGCGTCATGTCCGAATAGTCCGTGGGGTTGATTACGTCCAGGGGGCCGAAGCTGTCCGCCCTGCCCCAGGTGAGTTTCCGCAGGCCCGCTTCGATGTCCGCCCTGCCGAAGGAGAGGCCCATATAGGCTTCGTCAATCGCGACGGGCTGGGCCGCGGGGGTAAGATTCAGGTTGACAACACCCTTCACCGCAGAGGTTCCGGCGGAAAAATTAAGTTTCCATGAAAAAATATCGCCCAGGGCGTTTTCGTCCGCGCCGCCGTTCACATACCCCGCAAGGGAGGCGGCGGCCTCACCGCTTATGTTCAGGGAAAACACCCTGCCGCCGATCGCGCCGAAATCGGCGCCCGCCGCCGGAGGGGGAGGAAAAAACAAAAACGCGGACAGGACAACCGCCGCACCCCTTATGAGGGAAGTGTTACAAAACCGGCCCTGTGCGTGTGTGTGTGTGGGGGGGGGGGGGGGGTAAAATTTTTTTTAGATCCGCTTGCATTTCTCCGCTCCTTGATTTGTACTATACCGGGCCCCCGGAAAAATGTCAAGGGGTCAACCTTTAAAATTGAAATTTTTTGGAACGTCCCCAAGGGCCGGATGGGGGAACCTTGCCCCGGCGCGCCTTTTTTTGCTATAGTGCTCCTATGGTCAACCTAAAGGAACGGGCGGAGGAGCTGGAGACCCTCATCGGGGGCTACCAGAACTCCTACTACAACGGTGAAGCCGAAATCAGCGACGGGGAATTCGACGCCCTCTGGGACGAACTCAAGGCAATCGCCCCGGAGAGCCCGGTGCTGCAAAGAATCGGCGCCGATTCGGGGACCTTCCCCAAGGCCCGGCACATCATGCCCATGGGCAGCCAGGAAAAGGCCGCCAACCCCGAGGAATTCCGCCGGTGGGCGGAGAAGCACCCCTACGGGGAATACCTGGTGGAGCACAAGCTCGACGGGGCCAGCCTGGAGCTCCAGTACGAGGGGGGGGAGCTCCTCCGGGCCGTAACCCGGGGGGACGGCGCCGTCGGGGACGACATAACCGCCAATGCCCGGAAGATGCAAGGGGTGCTCCCGCGCCTGGGGGACGATTCCGGGGCGGGATTTTCCGGCGGCGTCCGGGGGGAGGTGATCATGACCCACCATGTGCACCGGGCCTTCTTCAGGGACAAGGCCAACTGCCGGAACGCCGCCAACGGGCTTATGAAGCGCAAGGACGGCGAGGGGAGCGAGCGCCTCCAATTCATCGCCTACGACGCCTTTTGCCCGGAGAATCCCCCCTTCGCGGACGAGGCGGAAAAAATCGCCTGGCTCACGAAAGCGGGCTTCTTCGTCACCCCCCTCTTCCTGTGCAAAAGCGCGGAGGAGGTCGTCGCCCTGCGGGAAAAAATCGAGGGTGACCGGGAGGCCATCGACTGGGACATCGACGGCCTGGTGGTGAAGGGCCGGGAGATCGACCTGGAGGACGCGGGGCGGGCCAGGCCGGAGAAGCAAATCGCCTTCAAGTTCAGCCTGGAAGAGGCCGAGACCGTCCTCCGGCAGGTGGAGTGGAGCGAATCCGGGGCCACCTACACGCCCATCGCCCTCTTCGACCCG
The DNA here is from genome assembly GCA_031272345.1 of Spirochaetaceae bacterium. Lineage (GTDB taxonomy): Bacteria > Spirochaetota > Spirochaetia > Treponematales > Treponemataceae > JAISTZ01. The sequence continues at coordinate 6,014 of JAISTZ010000020.1, forward strand.
GTGTCCCTGGGGGGCACCCAGGTGAAGCGGGCCAGCCTGGTGAACCCGGCGATCATCGAGGCCCTGGGGGTAAAAATCGGGTGCACTATCGGGGTGACCAAGCGGGGGGAAATCATCCCCAAGGTGGAGCGGGTCCTCGGGACGCCCCCGGACGCGGAGGCCGTCCCCATCCCGGAAACCTGCGCCTCCTGCGGCGCGGCCCTGGTGAACGAAGGGACCCGGCTCTATTGCCCCAACGGGGACTGCCCCAAGCGGATCCTCCACAGGCTGCAAAAATGGGCCGCCGTCCTGGACATCCGGGAATTCGGTGAAACCCTCATCGGCTATCTCTTCGATTCCCGCAGGGTCCGGTCAATCTACGACCTCTACACCCTCACGGTGCAGGACCTCACCCCCTTCTTCCTCCAGGACGAAAGCCTGGCAAAGGAAAAGCGCTCCCTGGGGGCGGAGAAGGCCGTGCAGTCCCTCTACGCCAGGACCACGGTGACTCTGCCGGTGTTCGCCGCGGGGTTCGACATCGAGGGGATCGGGGTGACTCTTATGGAAAAGCTCTGCGCCGCCGGGTTCGACACCCTGGACAAGCTGCTCGGCGCGGACGCGGAATCCATCGCCCAGGTGAACGGATTCGCCGAGATAACCGCCCGCGCCCTGGTTGAGGGACTCGCCGCGTGCAGGGACGAGATGCTCCGTCTCGTGGGGGAGGGAAAAATCACCATCCAGGCCCCCCGGGGGGAGCAGAAACTCGCGGGCAAGTCCTTCTGCTTTACCGGGGAGCTCCGCTCCATGAAGCGGGGGGACGCCGAGCGCATGGTGAAGGAAGCCGGGGGCGCAACCAAGTCATCGGTCACGAGGGATCTCTCCTTCCTGGTGACCAACGACCGGACGAGCGGCTCCGGCAAAAACGCCAGGGCCGCGGAGCTCGGCATCCCGGTCATCAGTGAGGAAGAATTCCTCGCCATGGTTGCCGCGCCTTAGTCCGCACACGGCGCAATGTTCACATCAAAATATACTTTCTCAAATATTTTTGCAGTCAATGTATCGCCGAAACCGCTTGGCTTTTCTGAAGAACAGGCCGGGTATCCGGTGCCGCCTTCCTGGATTATAGTGACACCATTTTTCCCTCGGGAAAAAAGTATGTGTTCCGATATGTTTGCGTCCCCGTAGCGTATGTCAACTATTCGTGCGTCAAAGGTATCCATAATGATGCGGAGATCATGTTCAGACGGAACAGGCGCACATTCTTTTTCCGTGTTGTGTTTTTTTCCCAATAAACCCATGAACGTGTTATACTCACCTATCAGCATATCGGCCTTTCCGCGTACCGCCGCATTAAATTCTTCCAGGGTTATTTTTGTGTATAAATCATGGGGCACCATATCGAAAATAATTTTTGCCCCGATGGAAGCGGCGGTTTCCATCAATGCTGTGGATTGTTCAACCGCACAGCGCGTAAGAAAATGACCGGCCACGAATATAAAATCGGATTTTTGTATCAGGTTCAGTTTTATAAACTCTTTCAAGTTTTCCGGATCATAATCATTCGTAGTGGTTTTTAGATTATCGTTCTTTATGAGAATCCTGCTGTTGCCGTCATAAATCATAGTAGAAAAAGCCGTGGGCTTTTGCGCCCCTTCGATGAATGAGATGATATTTCTT